>CAMDBU010000005.1 GCA_945889495.1 Syntrophobacter sp. SbD2
CAACTGTTCGAGCTTTTTGGGAGCCACGATGGGACGGTCCATGCTACAAAACGGTCTCCAAGGACCGAGGGGCGAACGGCCTGTCCCATCCTGTTTCGTGTTAAACAATGTGCATACAGACACTTCAATTTCATTATACAAGGGGAGACGCGCTCAGATACTGTCCCCTGGCATGGAGCTGGTGGGTTAACGCGATGGATTCGGCCAGCATCTGCTGCTGTTGTTCTTTGCCGAGTTTCTCGAAGGCAGCTTCGTCATGATGAACCAACAACAGGTATTTCATCGGAATAACTCCATGCTTAAGGTTGTCAGGGTGCGACGATAACCATCCAGCCGACGCCGAAGCGATCGGCGACCATGCCGAAGCAGGGCGACCAGAAAGTTTTGCCGAGCGGCATGCGCACTTGGCCGCCTTCGGACAGGGCGGCGAACTTGCGCTTGGCGTCGGCTTCATCGGCGGCGGTCAATGACAGCGAGAAGCCTTGGAAATTAAGCTCGCCGCCGCAACCGTCCGAGGCCATCACATTGGCGTCGCCGATGCGCACGCACGCGTGCATGATCTTGTCGTCCCAGTCCGGAGGCACCATGCCGGGAGGCGGCGGTTCCGGGCTCTCTTTGTAGCGCATCAGCATGGCGACTTCGGCGGCCAGCGCTTTTTGGTAAAACTCAATGGCCTCTTGGCAGCGGCCGTTAAAAAATAGATAGGGTTCGATGGCCCTGGCGTTATCTCCTATGGGTTGGAGCCGAGAATCACTGGTTCTGCGGCGACTATTGTTTGGCTTTCATTCGGTAGTCGTACGTCCAAGCGGTAAATCGACATCCCGGTAAATTATTTTTTCAATTCGGCTAAGCGCCGCTGCAAAAAGCGCCGTTCCGGCTCCTGCTGCGTCAGGCCGAGGGCGCGTTCATAGGCGACCCGCGCCTCCTCGGTTCGTCCCAGGCGGCGGCAGAGGTCCGCTCTGGCGGCGTGGGCGAGATGGTAGTTGCCAAGATCGCCGCGAGCGAAAATGGCGTCGATCGATTTCACGCCGGCTTCAGCGCCATCGCGCATGGCCAGCGCCACGGCGCGGTTGAGCTCGATCACCGGCGAGGGTTCCGAGCGCACAAGTAAATCGTATAGAGCGACGATCTGGCCCCAGTCGGTGGCCGCGGTGCTGGCGGCATTGGCGTGCACGGCGGCGATGGCGGCTTGAATGGTGTAGGGGCCGACTTCGCCGGCGCTGAGCGCGCGCTCTACCAGGGCGGTGCCTTCGGCGATGGAGGGGCGATTCCACAGCGCGCGGTCTTGGTCTTCCAAGAGCACCAGGTCGCCCTCAGGGGTGGTGCGCGCGGCGCGCCGGGAATCTTGCAGCAGCATCAAGCCCAGGAGACCGGCGCCATCGGCTTCCGGGAGCAGCTCGAAGAGTAGACGGCCCAGGCTGATCGCTTCGTTGGATAGATCATGGCGGGTGATGGTGGCGCCCGACGAAGCCGCGTAGCCTTCGTTGAAGACAAGATAGACGACCCGCAGCACGGCGTCGAGGCGGTCGGGAAGATCGGCGCGGGACGGCACTTGGTAGGGGATGCGCGCGGTGCGGATCTTCGCCTTGGCGCGCACGATGCGCTGGGCCAGGGTCGCCGGCGCGGTGAGAAAGGCGCGCGCGATCTCTTCGGTGGTCAGGCCGCAGACTTCGCGCAAGGTGAGCGCGATCTGCGCTTCCTCGGCCAAAGCCGGATGGCAGCAGGTGAAGATCAAACGCAGCCGGTCGTCCTCGATGCTGTCGCGGCCATCGGCGTCGCTGTCATCAGTGGTCAGCCGCTCGGCGAGGTCGTCCGGCAACGGTTCCAGGTTGGCGCGCTTGCGCAGCGCGTCGATGGCTTTGAAACGTCCCGTCGAGACTAGCCAAGCGCGCGGATTGGCCGGCACGCCGTCGCGCGGCCATTGTTCCAAGGCGGCGCGAAAGGCCTCTTGGAGCGCTTCCTCGGCGCGATCGAAATCGCCGAGCAGGCGAATCAAGGTCGCCAACACCGCGCGCGACTGGTCGCGGTAGACGGTATTCACCGCGTCGCGGGCATGATCGGCGGCGGTGGGTGCTGGCTCCTCAGGTAATTTTCCAGTCATGACCGACAGTGTCCATCCGAGAGTCGATTCTACGCCAAAACCGAGCGCGATTTTAAGACTTGGCTGGAGAATTTCTCCGGAGCTCGATTCCGGTCGCTGGTGTTGCGTGGACGCATCAAGTAAAAAGGTTGGAATTGATTTTTGCCTGACCTCTCATGTTTCGTCGCGTTGAACTGCCCACCGGGGTTGCCGGTTGTTTGTTGTTGCATAGTTTGCCGGGGCGCTATGAAGCGCTGGAGCGCGTCTGGCATCAAGTGCGCAGCGATGGCGTGGGCGCGATCGTTTGTTTGACCGAGCGCGACGAGCTGCGCGAGAAGTCTCACGAGTACGCCTTGGCATTGGAAAACGGTTTGGTGCCTTGTCCGGTATTGCCGTTTGAGATTCCCGACCGCGGCGCGCCCGAGGATCGCGAAGGGTTCTGGCAGTTGGCCCATACCGTCGCGACGCGCTTGCGGCGCGGCGATACCATACTCATTCACTGCGCCGGCGGCGTCGGGCGCACGGCGTTACTGGCGATCTCGGTGTTGATTGCACTGGGGCAGCCGGCGGCGGAAGCGCGCAACGTGGTCTCGCGCGCAGGCTCGACGGTGGAAACCGCGCCGCAAAGCAGTCTGATCGCTTGGTGCGCCGCGAAAGTAGGATCGCTGGTTTAAAAATCGGGACACGCATCGACTCCGACCGTAGGGGCGGGTTTTAAACCCGCCCTCCGAAAGATTGAATAACCCACTCATGCAGCCATCTGATTCCACCAAGCGCCGCATCGGCAAGCTCGAACTGTTCATTACTTTCTCGCGCATTACCTTGTCGAGTTTCGGCGGCGCGCTGTTCTGGGCGCGCCGGGCGATCGTCGAGCATCGCGGTTGGTTGACCGAGCGCGAATTTGCCGAATGTTTGACCGTCGGCCAACTCCTGCCGGGGCCCAACGTGCTCAATCTAACCGTTCTCGTCGGCTACCGCTTCGGCGGTTGGAGCGGCGCGGCGGTGTCGGTGCTGGGTTATCTCGGTTGGCCGTTCCTGGTGGTCATCGGCATGGGCATGCTCTACCAGCGCTTCGGCGCGCTGCCCGAGGTGCAGCTGGCGCTGGGCGGTATGTCCAAGGTCGCGGCGGGACTGCTGCTTGCCACCGTGATCAAGCTGGCGATGGTGTTGCAGCGCAAGCTGCGGCCCTGGCTGTTTTGCGTGCTGGCGTTTGGCGCGGTCGGGGTGCTGCGCTGGCCGCTGATTTGGGTCGTTGTCGCGCTGGCGCCCTGCGCGGTGTTTCTGTCGTGGAAGGCGAAGGATTAGAAGAGGAGAACAAGATTGTTTCTCTCGCAAAGGCGCTAAGCTCGCCAAGTTCGGATTCGGAATTGAAGTAAGGTTTGTGGCTTCACGCGGTAATCTATTATGAACCAGATCGATCTGACGGCAATATTTTTTCACTTCATGGCGCTCTGGTTCGTCGCCGTCGGCGGTCCGTCGGCGATCCTGCCGGACATTCATCGTTATGTCGTCGACGTGCAGCATTTGCTGAGCAACCGCGAGTTCGCCGAGATTTACACCTTGGCCCAAGCGGCCCCCGGTCCCAACGTCATGTACACCACGCTGATCGGCTGGTATCTGGCCGGCTGGCAGGGCGCGCTAGCGACCACCATCCCGCTGTTGATTCCGGCGACCACCTTGACGTTGACGGTGAGCCATTTCATTGAGCGCTATCCCGACGCGCCGATCCTGCGCGCCATCCGGCGCGGCTTGACGCCGATCACCGTCGGCCTGATGTTCGCCGGCGCCAGCGTGCTCATGCGCACCGTCAGTCACGACTGGCGCGGCTATCTAACCACTGTGCTCACCGCCGCCATCGTCCTACGCCTGACCTGCAATCCGCTCTGGTTGCTCGCCGGCGGCGCGATCCTCGGCATTGTCGGCATTTTGTGAGTGGAACGATTGGAACGGCTGGAACCTTAACAGGATGCTAAAAATCCTTCGGAGTCCTTCGACAAGCTCAGGACGAACGGATCGGAGTTTGAAATCATTGAGAACGAATCCGTTCATGTTGAGCTTGTCGAAGCATGTTCCGCGTTTTTCACCAACCTGCTAAGGCTTAGCGCGCCGCGAGTAGCTTCTCGATCAGTGAAATGAGCCGGCGATCTTCCGGTTCCACAGCGCTTTCAAACGCGGTGATCTGCTGGCCGGTGCGATCGATCAGATACTTGTGAAAATTCCATTGCGGCGCTTGGCCGGTCTTGGTGGCTAATTCTTTGTACAAAGCATTGGCCTTGGCGCCGACTACCGTAGACTTGGCGAATACCGGGAAGGTGATGCCGTAATTGATTTGGCAGAACTGGGCGATTTCCTTATTGCTCCCCGGCTCCTGGGCGCCGAAATCGTTGGCCGGAAATCCGAGGACGACAAATCCCCGGTCGCGGTAGCGGCGGTAGAGTTTTTCCAGGCCGTCGTACTGCGGTGTGTAGCCGCATTCGCTGGCGGTGTTGACGATCAAGACGACTTTGCCGCGCTGTTGGCAGAGCGAGATCGGCTCGTCGAGTAAGTTGGAAAATTTATGATCGAGGATGGGCGGGCAGGGGGCTTCGGCGGCGAAGCTCGGCACGGTCAGCGCCATGAGCGCCGCGAAAACGATGGTGCGAGCGGAGCGGATTGGCATGTTGTTCTCCATGGTGAAGCCGTTGAGTAGTCTGCAAGACTTTAGCGCGCTCGGGTTCGGCTTTCCATCGGCGCCGAGAAATGTTTAGTTCTGATCTTATTAGATGACTTCGTAGGTTAGGAGATTGATTGAACAAGATGGCTGACGATGGTTTCGATTATGTCCGAGATGACCAGGCCTTGGCCCAATTGGTTAAACGGGTCGAGTCCGCCGCCCGTTTGGCGGTGGATACCGAGGCCGATAGTTTGCACAACTATTTTGAAAAGGTGTGTTTGATCCAGTTGACCATCGACGGGGCGCATTTTCTCATCGATCCACTGGCCGGTGTGGAGCTGCGCGGGTTCCTCGATTCCTTGGCGTCAAAGCCATTGATCTTTCACGCCGGCGACTACGATCTGCGCATGTTGCGCAACTCCACAGGATTTCGGCCCAACGGCGAAATCTTCGACACCATGATCGCGGCGCAGTTGTTGGGCATCGAGCAGATCGGTTTGGCGGCGCTGTTGGCGCGCTGTTTCGCCATCACCATCGGCAAGGAAGGGCAAAAGTCCGACTGGTCGCAGCGCCCCTTGACGGAAAAGCAATTGCAATATGCCGTCAATGACACGCGCTATCTCGACGCGTTGGCCGATCGTCTAGCCGATGAACTCGAAGCCAAGGGGCGGCTTTCTTGGCATCGCGAGAGTTGCCAGGCGATGGTGGTGGCGAGTGGGCGCGACAACCCGCGCGATCCAGATGACGTTTGGCGGCTCAAAGGCGCGGGGCGCTTGACCCGACGGCAGTTGGCTTTTCTGCGCGAGCTCTGGCGCTGGCGCGACGGCCATGCCCAACGCATGAACCGACCGCCGTTCAAAGTGATGGGCAACGAGCCGATCTTCGAGCTGATCCAGTGGGCCGAGTCCCATCCCGATGAATCAATTGATAAAGGACCGAAGTTGCCGCGTAACATTCACGGTGCGTTTTTAACGACCCTCGTCGAAGCGCTCGGGCGGGCGGCGGCGATGGCGCCGGCGGATTGGCCGGAGCTGAAAAAAGCCGTGCGCGGCGAAGCGCCTAGCGCCGAGGCTTTGGAGCGCGCCACCAAGCTGCGCGCCGCTTGCGCCGACATCGCCAAGGCGCTGGAAATCTCGCCGTCGGTGCTGGCGCCACGCGCCGCCCTCGAAGCGATCACCCGCGGTCAAGCGCGCGGTCAGGTTCTAAGCATTGACGAGATCATGGAGCGCGGCGGGCTGTTGCGCTGGCAGGCGGAGCAGATTCACGGCACGGTCGAGCAGTGTTCGCGGTAAGGTTGTTGCGGGACTCCATGAAGATGTTCAGCGCAGAGAACGCAGAGGACGCAAAGTTCGGAGGAGAAAATTGTTTGTCGATGGTCTGAACGTAATCCGATCTCCGGGTACTCCGCGCCTCGGTGGTGTTAACTGGGAATCGGATACTCCTCTCGCCAAGACGCAAAGGCGCCAAGTTAGGAAAACAAAGGATAAAATCAATATTTATGGTTTTCATTCCCATGCTCCGACCTTTGCGGCTTTGCGAGAAGTATTCCGAAACCCGCTTGCGGTGGCGCTACTCTAGGCCTCCGCGGTGTCAGCTTGGTTTGATTCGGGAGGGACGCCATGACTCGTAGCGGTGACGATTATCTGCGTGGATTACGCGACGGCCGGTCGGTGTTCGTGAATGGCGAGCGGGTCGCCGATGTGACGAGCCATCCGGCATTCGCCGGTGGCATTGGCACCGTGGCGCGGCTTTACGATCTGGCTCACGATCCGGCTAATCGCGAGCTCATGACCTATCCGTCGCCGCGGGATGGCCGGCCGGTGAATAAGGCTTGGCTGGTGCCGCGCACGCGGGATAACTTGGTCGCGCGCCGTCAGGCGATTAAATTCTGGGCCGACGCGAGCTACGGTTTGCTCGGCCGTTCGCCGGATCATGTGGCGTCGTTTTTCGCCGGCTTTGCCGGCGCGCCGGCGCATTTCGCCCGCGGCGGTCAGCGATTCGCCGATAATCTTTTGCGCTTCGCCGCCCAGGCGGCCGATGAAGATCTCTACGTCAGCTACGTCATCGTCCATCCAACCGTCGACCGCGCCCAGCCGGCGCACCGGCAAAGCGAACCGTTTGTTTACGCCGGCGCCGCCGCCGAGCGCGACGGTGGTTTTGTCCTGCGCGGCGCGCAGATGTTGGGCACCGGCGCGGTGATGTCGGACTATATTTTCGTGTCGGTGATTTTGCCGCTCAAGCCGGGCGACGAGGATTACGCGATCTCCTGCGTGGTGCCCACCGGTGCGCCGGGCGTGAAGCTTTATCCGCGCCGGCCCTATGCCCTGGGCGCCACGAGTTTGTTCGACTATCCGCTGTCGAGCCGCTTTGACGAGAGCGATGCGCTGGTGGTGTTCGACGATGTCTTGGTGCCCTGGGAAGACGTGTTCGTTTATAAAAACATCGAACTCGCCGCCGGCCAGTTCAGCACCACCCCAGCCCATGTGTTGGGCAACACCCAGTCGCATATCCGCTCCTGGGCCAAGTTGCAGTTCATCGCTGGACTGGTGAAGCGCTGCATGGATTTGAGCGGTCGCTCGGCCAGCGCCGAGGTGGTCTCACAGCTGGGCGAGTTGGCGACCAAAGTGTCGATAGTCGAAGGCATGATCCTCGGCGCCGAGGCGGCGGCTGAGCCCGACCGGTTCGGCGTCATGCGACCGAAGGATGCGCTGCTCTACGCCAGCCAAGTTTACCAGCAGGCGATGTATCCGGTGCTGGTCAATCAAATCCGCGGCCTGCTCGGCGGCGCGTTGATTCAACTGCCAGCCAGCGTCGACGAGTTGCGCGTCGCGGAATCAGCGGCGGACATGGAGCGCTACGTGCGCTGGCCTAATGCCAGCGGCGTGGAGCGGGTGAAGTTATTAAAACTGTTGTGGGATGCGATGGGTTCGGAATTCGCCTCGCGCCATCTGCAATACGAAATGTTCTACGCCGGCGAACCGGCGGCGATCCACGGCCGCGAGTATCGCAACTTCGATTGGCGCGCGGCGGAGGCGCTGGTTGATAAATGTTTGGCGAGCTATGGGTTGGATAGCCGCTGAAGTGGCGACGGGGCAATTTGTAGTTTGGGATAATTTATCACCGCAGAGGCGCAGAGTACGCTGAGTTCGGACAGATTGTCATTCGAAGCGGAACGACGCGTCGGTGCCTTTCACCGCGCCTTTGAGCGCGGGCTTGTTCAAGCTGCCTTTGAACTTGAGATCGGTGATGTCGTAGATGCCGTCGAAGCGCAGATGTTTGGGCAGGGCTTTGCGAAACTGCGGTAGCGCTTGGTTGATCTTGCCGAGATCGAGCTGCTCGGCGTTGAGCTGGCCGTCGATTGGGTAGTCTCGATAGTCGCGGATGTTGGCGATGGGGCCGATGCGGCTTTTGAGTTTCAGATTGGGCTTGGCGGCCATGATCGCGGCGCTGAGCTCGATGTCCACCGGGAGGTCAACGTCGTAACCGTTGACCGTCAATTGGATATCGGTGACGGTGAGTTCTCGGTCGCCGTTCACGTCACGATACCGCAGCGTGCCATGGCTGATCTGAACCGGCGGGATGAAGAAATCTTTTCGCTCGCGGGGAGTTTTGTCTTCGTTACCAGCGCTGCTTGCAGCGCGCTTGGTTGAGCTCGGCACGGCTTCGAAATTGTACCGGCCCGCGGCGTCGCGCAGGATTATGAACACTGGCGTGTCGGCGACAATGCTGGTTGCGTGCAGTTGGCCGAGCAGCAGCGGCAGAATCCGCGGTTCGATGCGCAGCGATTTTGCGTTGACGATGGGGTTGGCCGGGTCGGCGCCGACTTCGATACTTTGCGCGCTTAACGCGAAGGGCATGAACGATACCCCGATCGACGCGGCGCGCACCGGCTGGCCCAGGGATTGCGCGAGCCGGCCAAGCAGATAGTCTTTGTTGCGCTCGACTAAAAAATTGACATTGAAGGCGGCGAGGACGAGGAGGCCGATGACAACGATCGAGATAGCGATGAGTAGTTTGCGCATGGAGGCTTTTCTTTGATTAGTTCTTGCCGCATTATTCCACCTTATACAAATCGCCGCGGCGCCTTGGCGCTGTGCTGACACAAATTATAACATTGCTGACCAATGAGACCCGTGGATTTACCGATCTTCGAGATTGAATCGAAACTGCGCGCCACGCTGGCGTTGCACAAGCGCGTGGTGCTGACCGCGCCCACCGGCTCGGGCAAGTCGACCCAGGTGCCGCAGATGTTGCTCGACGGCGGTTTGCTCGGCCCGGGGCAAGTGGTCGTCTTGCAGCCGCGCCGCTTGGCGACCCGCATGTTGGCCACCTGGGTGGCCCAGGGGCGCGGCGTCAAGCTTGGCGGTGAGGTCGGCTATCGCATGCGCTTGGACAACGTTGTGTCGGCCGCCACGCGCATCTGCTACGTCACCGAAGGCATTCTCTTGCGCCAGATGTTGACCGACGCCAAGCTCACCGGCGTCAGCGCGCTGATCTTCGACGAGTTCCATGAGCGCCATCTCTACGGCGACATCACTCTAGCGCGCGCCCTGCAAATCCAGGAAACCACCCGGCCCGATCTGATCGTCATCGTCATGTCGGCGACCTTGGATGTCGGCGCGGTGGAGAAGTACATGCAGCCCTGCGCCGTGCTGGCCTCCGAAGGCAGAACGTTTCCGGTGGCGGTCGAATACTTGGCACGACCGGCGGGAGACGGTCCGGTGTGGGATCTGGCGGTGCGCGAGGCCGAGCGCTTGATTCGCGATCAGCCGGCAGGTGACCTGCTGATTTTCATGCCCGGCGCCTACGAGATTTCCCGCACCGTGCAATTGGCGCGCGACAAGCTTGGGCCACGCTTCATAGTTTTTCCGCTCCATGGTGAACTGCCGCCCGGCGATCAGGACGCCGCGGTGGCGCGCTACGAGCGGCGCAAAGTGGTGGTCGCCACCAACGTCGCCGAGACTTCCTTGACCATCGACGGCGTGCGCTTGGTGATCGACAGCGGCTTGGCGCGCATACCGCGCTTCGATCCCTACCGCGGCATCAATACGTTGCTGATCGAAAAAATCAGCCGCGCCGCCGCCGATCAGCGCACCGGCCGGGCCGGGCGCACCGCGCCGGGTCATTGTTTGCGCCTGTGGACCGCCCATGAACAGGAGGCGCGGCCGTTTCAGGAGTTGGCGGAAGTTAAAAGACTGGACTTGGCCGAGGTGATCCTCACGCTCAAGGCGAGCGGCGTGGTCGATGTGGAAAACTTCCGCTGGTTGGAAGCGCCGGAAGCGCGCGCCTTGGAGCGCGCCGAGACCCTGCTGCGCGATCTCGGCGCCATCGACAATAGCTCTGGAGCGATTACGCAGCTGGGCCGAAGAATGCTGGCGTTCCCGGCCCACCCGCGCTACGCGCGCATGCTGCTCGCGGCGCAGGAGTTTAAATGCGTGCGGCCAGTGGCGGCGATCGCCGCGTTGACCCAGGGGCGTGACGTATTGGTGCGGCAAGCGGGAAAGCCTGGCGAAGACGGCCGCGGCGAAATCTTCGACGATGAAAACCAATCTGATTTTTTCGTCCTGCTACGCGCCTGGCGCTACGCCGAGCGCAACGGCTATCATCCCGACCGCTGCCGGCGCGTGGGCATTCACGCCCAAGCGGCGCGCCAGGTCGGGCCGTTGTTCGAGCAGTTCCTGCGCATCGCCGGTGAAGAAGGTTTGGATGTCAGCGACCGGCCGATGGACAACGCAGCCGTGCAGCGCTGCATTCTCCTGGGCTTTTCCGATCAGTTGGCGCGCCGCTTGGACGACAAATCCCAGCGCTGCGATTTGGTCCATGGCCGGCGCGGCGTCCTGGCGCGCGAAAGCGTGGTGCGCGACGCGCCGCTCTTCGTCGTCTCCGAAGTGCGTGAGGTCGAAAGCAGCGGCGGTCGCGAGCGCAATCTGAACGTCATGCTCAATCTCGCCACCGCGGTCAAAGAAGAATGGCTGCGCGAACTGTTTCCCCAGGATTTCACCGAGGCGCGCACCGTCACTTACGATCCGGCGCTGCGCCGGGTGGTGGCGCGGGTGGAGCGGCGCTTTCGCGATCTATTAATCGCCGAGAGCAGCGCCGAGACGCCGCCGTTGGACGAAGCGGCGGCGCTCCTGGCGCGGGAAGTTGGCGCCGGTCGTTGCGTGCTGGAGCGCTGGGACGATGGTGTCGAGCAGTGGATCTTGCGCGTCAACCGGCTGCGCCAATGGATGGCGGAATTGGCCCTGCCAGCGATAGATGCTGACGATCGTGGCGCCATCGTCGAGCATATTTGCCATGGCGCATTCACCTACGCCCAGATCAAAGACCGGCCGGTGTTGCCGGTGGTGAAATCCTGGCTGTCGCAGCAGCAACAGAACTGGATCGACGAGTACGCCCCGGAACGCATCAAGCTGCCGCGCGGCCGCTACGCGAAAATAATTTATTCCGCCGACGGCCCACCGACGCTGTCGGCGCGGATTCAAGATCTCTACGACATCAAGGATGGCCTGTGGATCGCCAGCCGGCGGGTGGCGGTGCGCATTCAAATCTTGGCGCCGAGCAACCGGCCGGTGCAGGTAACAGAAAACCTGTCGCTGTTTTGGCGCGAGACCTATCCGCAGTTGAAGCAGCAACTGCAACGGCGCTATCCCAAGCATGAGTGGCGCTGAGTGGGGAGGGCGGATTCGGAAAGTTAACCACAAAGAGCACAAAGGGCACAAAGTTTGATCAGCGAGGAGAATCAGTTATGGCGCTAACGACTTACAATCAGATTGCAGTTCCGTCGTTCATGTACGGCACGGCTTGGAAAAAAGATGCGACGGCGCGATTGGTCGAACTGGCGGTGCAGTCGGGCTTTACGGCCATCGATACCGCCAATCAGTTGATTCACTACCAGGAAGCGCTGGTGGGCGAAGCGTTGGTGGCGTTGGCGGCCAAGGGGGTGAAACGGGAAAGCCTGTTTCTCCAGACCAAATTCACCTCTGCCGATGGCCAGGACCAGCGCACGCCCTACGACCGCGGCGCCGATCTCACCACTCAGGTGAAGCAGTCCTTCGACAGCTCATTGCAGCATCTGCACACTGACTATCTCGATTCCTATGTGCTGCATGCGCCGTTTTCGCGGCGCGGCTTGGGTGACGATGACTGGGAAGTATGGGCGGCCATGGAGGAGTTTTACAAGGCCGGCAAAACTAAAATGCTCGGCGTCAGCAACATCAGCGCGGCGCAACTGGCACTGCTCTGTCAACAAGCCCAGGTGAAACCGATGATGGTGCAGAACCGCTGCTATGCGGTGATGGCCTGGGACCAAGAGGTGCGCGACATTTGCCGCCAGCAGGGGATTATTTACCAGGGCTTCTCATTGCTGACCGCCAACCGCGATGTCGTCGCCGCGCCGGAACTTCGCGCCATCGCCGCCCGCGAAGGGGTCGGTCCGGCGCAGGTAATTTTCCGCTTCGCCCAATTGATCGGCATGCTGCCGCTCACCGGCACCACCAATGCGAAGCATATGGCGGAAGATCTCGCTTCCGAGCGGATCACGCTGTCGGCGGCGGAAGTTGCGAGTATTGAGAGCCTCGCGCTGTGAGAAGTTTTCTGCCGATTCGATCAGTCATTTTCACCACGAAGACACGAAGGGCAGGAAGGTTTTGGGTAATAAGTCTTCCGGCCTTGTTGTTTGGTTAGACAAGAGTCGCCCGAGAAAGCTCTGCCGGGCAAATTGGCAGGAATTGTTCCGTCATACCGGCGTAGGCCGGTATCCAGGCGGGGCGGGCGGTCACTAAAGATGGATGCCGGCCTGCGCCGGCATGACGAATGTCGGGATCAGCGCTTTTGCTTTTTCTCCGCCCAATACTTCAATCGTTCTTTGATTTGTTTTTCGTAGCCGGATTCGCCGGGGGTGTAATAGCTTTTGCCGGCTAGTTGGTCGGGCAGGTGTTGCTGGTCGACGATGCCGTCCTCGTAGTTGTGCGCGTATCGGTAGTCCTTGCCGTAGCCCAAGTTTTTCATTAAGCCGGTGGGCGCGTTGCGCAGGTGCATGGGCACCGGCAGGGCGCCATGGGTTTCCACGTCTTGGGCGGCGGCGAGCATGGCTTTGTAGGAGGCGTTGGATTTGGGCGCGCTTGCCAAGTAGGTCACGGCTTGCGCCAGCGGGATTTTGCCTTCCGGCAGGCCGATGAAATGGACCGCATCCTTGGCGGCGACCGCGACTTGCAGGGCGTGGGGATCGGCGTTGCCGATGTCCTCCGAGGCGAAGATCACCATGCGCCGGGCGATGAACAGCGGCTCTTCGCCGGCCTCCAACATGCGCATCATCCAGTAGAGCGCCGCGTCGGGATCGCTGCCGCGCATGCTTTTGATGAACGCCGAGATCACGTTGTAGTGCTCTTCGCCCGCCTTGTCGTATTGCAGCGGCTTTTTTTGCAGCGCCTCTTGCAGTTGGACCAAGCCGATTTCACTTTGCTGGTTGGCCTGGGCCAGCGACGCGGCGCTTTCCAATCCGTTTAACGCCACGCGGCAATCGCCCTGGGCATGTTGGATAATAAAATCCCGTCCTTCGGCAGAGATCGAGAGCTTCATTTTGCCCAGACCGCGCTGGCCATCGCTGAGCGCGCGGTCGATGATCGTCGCCATGTTTTCCGGCGACAGGGTCTTGAGCACTAGCACCTGGCAGCGCGACAGCAGGGGAGAGATCACTTCGAAGGATGGATTCTCCGTAGTCGCGCCGATCAGGATCAGCGTGCCTTTTTCGACATGGGGGAGAAAATTATCCTGCTGCGACTTGTTGAAATGATGAATCTCGTCGACGAACAATACCGTCTGCTTACCCATGCGCTGCAGCTGTTCGGCTTCCTGAATGATTTTTTTTAAGTCTTTGACGCCGGAGGTGACCGCCGAGAAATGGACGCAGTGGGCGCCGGCGGAGTTGGCGAGGATTTGCGCCAAGGTAGTTTTACCGCTGCCCGGCGGGCCCCAGAGGATCAACGAGCGCAGTTTGCCGCTGCCGCTCAAGCCGCGTAGTAACTTACCGGCGCCGAGCAAATGTTCCTGGCCGGCGAATTCGTCGAGCGACTTGGGCCGCATCGCTTCGGCGAGCGGCTGCGCGGTTAGATTGTCTTTGGCTGGCAGTGAGTCAAAAAGATCCATCGCCAGTCATGCTAGCACAAATGCGCCGGCGGGTTGTAGTTGTGGCAATTAACTTTCGCTTGGCGCGGCGCGGTGCTATGGTGGCCGCTCCAACGGGGAAAATCAGCCATGGCAGAACCCACAGACAAAGAAAATCCATCGTTCATTCAAGGCACGGCACCGCGCACGGTGCTGTTCGCCAACTCGTCGATCTCGGGCAAGTTGAGCTACAACCTGCCGGTCAAGATCGATGGCAATTTCACCGGCGAGATCAAATCCACCGAAGCTTTGGTGATCGGTCCCAACGCCCAGGTCGAGGCCCATGTGTCGGCGCGCCAGGTTCAGCTCGAAGGCAAACTGATCGGCTCGGTGCAGGCGATGGGCTGTTTCGAGATTTTAAAAGGCGGATACTTCAAGGGTGAAGCTCGGGTCGCGGAACTCAAGCTTCACCCCGATGCGGTGTTCGAGGGGACGGGCAAAATTCTCGGCAGCAGCTAGGAGCGTCTGCCTTCGCGGTCTTGCTCGGTCAAGCGGGCGGCCTTGCCGGACAATTCTCTTAGATAATAGAGTTTGGCGCGGCGCACTTTGCCCTGCGACATGATTTCGACTTTTTCGATGCGCGGCGAGTGGATCGGGAAAATGCGCTCAACCCCGACGCCGTAGGAAATCTTGCGCACGGTGAAGTTGGCGCGGCTGCCGCTGCCGGCCATGCCGATGATAACGCCTTCAAATACCTGAGTGCGCTCTTTCTCGCCTTCGATAACTTTGACATGGACGCGCACGGTCTCGCCGGGCCGCAGCGCCGGGACATCGGCTTTCAGCTGTTCGGCTTCGATCTTGGCAATAGTATTCATCACTGCTCCTATCTGAAATTATCGTCCTAGCAGGCGGTCCAAAATGATCGCCGCGGCGCTGCGCACCGACAGATGATTGTAGTCGGATGCGCCCTCGACCGCTTCTAGAACGTAGTCTGCTTGTGAAATTATGGTTTCTGTAAGGCCCCAACCTGTGCCGAAAATGACCAGAAAGGGCTGAGTAGTATTTTGTAACATGTCTTGGAGCGCGACGAAAGAGGTCCGCTCGGTTCCGGTGTCGCGCGCCGAGGTGACGACGATCAAAGGTTTCTGCCCGGTCTCTTTTTCGATGTCGATGATCGTGTCGTCGAGGCTGTCGCTGATCCGCGCCAAGGCCAGCGCATCCTTGCGGGTGACGTTGTACTGGCTGCCGTAGCCCAACTCCCAGTGGTCGATGATTTTGAGCGCGAGCTTTTGCAGCGATTTCACCGGCGTGACGATATAGACGCCCTGGACGCCATAGGTCTTGCCGGCGCGCGAAATGTCGTGGATATCCATGTTGGTCACCGCGGTGGTGACCACTTGATGGTTCTTGTCATAGACCGGGAAGTGCAAAAGCGCGGTGTAGACCGGCGCGTGCCGGCCCTGGGCGGGCTTTGCGGGTTTGACTGGATTGTCCGCCAAGAGATCGGGGCGGCGCTGGCGGGTGATCTCCAGACTTTGTTCCCGGCGCCAATTTTTGATCCGTTGGTGGTCGCCCGACAGCAGCACCTCGGGAACCTTCATGCCGCGAAATTCTTCCGGGCGGGTGTACTGCGGGTATTCCAACAGGCCGTCGCTAAAGGATTCATCCAGCGCCGAGTTTTCATTGCCGAGCACGCCGGGGATTAACCTGGTGACCGCGTCGATAATGATATTGGCCGCCGGCTCACCGCCGCTGAGCGTGAAATCGCCGACCGAAATCTCCTCGTCAACATACGCTTTGACACGCTCGTCGATGCCTTCGTAGCGGCCGCAGATCAAGACGATGTCACTTTCGCCGGCCAAGCGCTGCGCTTCGCTCTGTTTGAAGACCTTGCCCTGGGGCGCCAGCAGAATGACCCGCGCCTGGGGATGATCTGCGCGCGCCGCTTCGATGGCCGCCACCAGCGGCTCCGGCTTCATCACCATGCCCTGGCCGCCGCCGTAGGGGGCATCGTCGGTGGTTTTATGTTTATCGCCGGTATAATCGCGCAGGTCGACCAGAGCGATCTTGACCAAGTTTTTTTCCTGGGCGCGCTTGACGATGCTATGGCCCAAGGACGAGGCGAACATCTGCGGAAATATCGTGATGACGGTGAAGCTCAGCATGGATTCAAATTTCTCGACATTTGCGTGGCGCGGCCGACGGGTTCTCAATCGATACGATAGCGCCAGAAGCCGCACGCGCTCGATTCGTCATTCCCGCGTAGGCGGCAATTCAGGTTCAGCTGCCGCGAAATTAACCTGGATACCCGCTTTCGCGGGTATGACGGAGCAACTACTGGCAGATCCTGTTTCAATCCAACCCAAGCGGCTTGGCCGTAAGCTACAAATCAAGCAGCCCTTCGGGCGGATCGACGATCACTTGGCGGCGTTCGAAGTCGACCTTTTCGACCATCTCTTTGACCGCTGGGATCATATATTCTTTGTCGCCCTCCTTGATCACCAGGATGTCGCCGCCGGCGGTGGCGAGCAGCGATTCGATGGTGCCGATATGGCTGCCGTCCTTGTGCAGCACTTCAAAGCCGATCACTTGGTAGTGATAGTACTGGCCCGGTTCCAGTGGATCGAGAACGCTTTCCGCCACCGATAGGGTGGCGCCCACCCAGCGCTGGGCGTCGTCAATGCGCTCGATGCCGCGCAGTTTGATCAAGAACTGGTTCTTCATCGGCCTGGCGTCGCTGGCCAATTCAAATTCTCCATGGACATCGCCGAGATCGAGATGGACCACGCAGCCAGCCACTAGGGCTGTGCTGTCGGCGTTGAACGGATTGAGTTTCAGCCGGCCGTCGAGGCCATGGGTGGTGGCGATCTCACCGAGGGGAACGAGTGGTTCTGCCATCGGCGCGGCCCCCCGGCTGTTTAGTTCTCTTCGACGATTTCGAGGATGACTTTGCGGTTGGTTTTCGCCGCCGCTGCGTTGAGCAAGGTGCGGATCGATTTCGCCGTGCGGCCCTGGCGGCCGATCACCCGGCCCAAATCTTCCTTGGCGACTTTGAGCTCGAAGACGGAGGTGTCCTCGCGCTCGGTCTCCTTGACCTCGACGGCGGCCGGATCGTTGACCAGCGACTTGGCTAAGTACTGAACCAATTCCTTCATGGTTCTTGCCGCGGCCTAACTCGCCTTGGGCTGCTTCTTGATCAGTTCGGAAACCGTTTGGCTCGGCTTGGCGCCTTTTTTAATCCACGCCTCGATTTTCTCACGGTCCATGGTCACGCCGCCGGTCTTGGCGCGCGGATCGTAGGTGCCGACCTGCTCGATGTAACGGCCGTCGCGGGCGAAGCGCTGGTCGCTGACGACGATGCGATAAAAGGGTTTCTTCTTGGCGCCATGACGGCTCATGCGAATGCTGACACTCATGCTAGTTTCCTTCTCCGGTTAGTGGAAAGGGTTCGGCATATGGCTCATTAGCGATTTCACGCCGAGCTTGCTGACCCTTTGCATCATTTTTTTCATCTCTAAAAACTGTTTCATCAGACGGTTGATATCGTTGACCGTGGTGCCGCTGCCAAGCGCGATGCGTTTGCGCCGGCTGCCGTTGAGGAGCGCCGGATTGCGCCGCTCTTGAATGGTCATCGAATGGATGATCGCTTCGACGCGCTTTAGTTCCTTCTCGGCCTTCTCGGCATCCACTTGGGAGGCAAGTTTTTTGCCGCCGGGGATCATTTCCAGCAAGCTGTTCATCGACCCCATGCGCTTGATTTGCTGCAACTGGACGAGAAACTCTTCCAGGGTGAACTGCTGTTTTTGAAATGCCTCTTGGAGCTTTTCAGCTTCCTTCTGCTCGACGTTCTGCTGGACCTTGTCGATCAGCGACAGCACATCGCCCATGCCCAAGATGCGCGACGCCAAGCGGTCGGGATAGAACGGCTCGAAGGCGTCGAGTTTTTCGCCGACGCCGGAAAACAGGATCGGCTTGCCGACCATTTGGCGGATCGACAGCGCCGCGCCGCCGCGGGAATCGCCGTCCAATTTGGTCAGGATCACGCCGCTGACCCCCAACTTGCCGTCGAAGCCCAAGGCTTGATTGACCGCGTCCTGGCCGGTCATTGAGTCGGCGACAAACAGAATCTGATGCGGATTGACCGCGGCTTTGATGGCACTCAGCTCGGCCATCAGCTCTTCGTCGATATGCAAGCGGCCGGCGGTGTCGATCAACAGCACATCGCAGAATTTTTTCTTGGCCTCATCCAACGCCTGGCGGCAAATCGTCACCGGCGAAGTTTCCGGGTTGGAGTCGTACACCGGCAGATCGAGTTCCTTGGCGAGGATCTTTAGCTGCTCGATGGCGGCCGGACGATAAATATCGGCGGGCACCAGGTAAGGGGTGCGTTTCTTTTCGTTCTTTAAATAGCGCGCTAGCTTGGCCAGGGTAGTGGTTTTGCCCGAGCCTTGCAGGCCGACCAACATGATCACCACTGGCGGCGCGGTTTTAAGATCCAGTTCCTGGTAATCGCCGCCCAGCAGTTCCACCAGCTCGTCGCGCACGACTCCGATGAACTGCTGCTCCGGAGTTAGGCTCAGGAGCACTTCCTTGCCCATGGCCTTGGCTTTGACCGCATCGAGGAAGCTGCGCACCACCTTGAGGTGGACGTCCGCTTCCAACAGGCCGAGACGCACGTCTCTCAGGGCGTCATCGATATTGCTCTCGGTGATCTTGCCCTGACCGCGGAGCCGCTTAAAGGTTAGTTCAAGCTTGTCGGTTAAAGATTCGAACATGTATGGGAGTGCTAAGAGGCGATATTTTCAAGAGAATTACCAAAGCAAAGTAATAAAAATCGTTTCTGGAGTCAAGTTCGCTAGAAAAACAAAAGCCCGTTACGCGCATCGCCGCCGACGCGCGTAACGGGCTGGGGCAAGTCAAACCGGAGTTACATCATGCCGCCCATTCCACCCATACCGCCCATGCCACCCATACCGCCGCCAGGCATGGCGGGCATGGCCGATTTGTCATCGGGCTTATCCGCGACCATGGCTTCGGTGGTTAGGAGCATGCTGGCAACCGAGGTGGCGTTCTGCAACGCGGTGCGGACGACCTTGGCGGAATCGATGACGCCAGCCTTGAGTAAGTCTTCGTACTCTTCGGTGGCGGCATTGAAGCCGAAGGCGCCTTTGCCGTCCTTAACTTTTTGCAGCGCGATGGAACCTTCGACGCCAGCATTGATGGCGATGCGGCGAAGCGGTTCTTCACAGACGCGTTTGATAATGTTGACGCCCCAGCGCTCGTCTTCGGAGACGCGGAGCTTTTCCAGTACCGCCGAGGAGCGTAGTAGGGCGACGCCGCCGCCGGCGACGATGCCTTCTTCCACCGCCGCGCGGGTGGCGTGCAGGGCGTCTTCGACGCGGGCTTTCTTTTCTTTCATCTCGATTTCGGTAGCCGCACCGACGTTGATCACGGCGACGCCGCCAATCAACTTGGCCAAGCGCTCTTGGAGTTTCTCACGGTCGTAGTCCGACGTGGTCTCTTCGGTCTGGGCGCGAATCTGTTTGATCCGGCCTTCGATGTCGGCCTTCTTGCCGACGCCGTCGATGATGGTCGTGTTGTCTTTATCGACGACAATTCGTTTGGCGCGGCCCAAGTCGGCCAAGCCGATGTTGTCGAGCTTGATGCCCAATTCTTCAGCGATCAACTTGCCACCGGTGAGGACGGCGATATCTTCGAGCATCGCTTTGCGGCGGTCGCCGAAGCCGGGAGCCTTCACCGCGACGCAGCGTAGGGTGCCGCGGATCTTGTTGACCACCAGGGTCGCCAGGGCTTCGCCTTCGATTTCTTCGGCGATGATGATGAAGGGTTTGCCGGACTTGGCGATTTGCTCAAGCACCGGCAGGATATCTTTCATGCTGCTGATCTTTTTTTCATGGATCAGCAAATAAGCGTCTTCGAGCACGCATTCCATTCTCTCGGGATCGGTGACGAAGTAAGGGGACAGGTAACCGCGGTCGAACTGCATGCCTTCGACGACATTCAGCGTAGTCTCCAAGCCCTTGGCCTCTTCGACGGTGATGACACCCTCCTTGCCGACTTTGTTCATGGCCTCGGAAATGACCGCACCGATGGTGGAATCGTTGTTGGCGGCGATGGTGCCGACCTGGGCGATTTCCTTGGGGTCCTTGGTCGGTTTAGCCAAGGTCTTTAGTTCGTTGATTACCGCCGTGACCGCCTTGTCCATGCCTCGTTTGAGGGTCATCGGATCGTGACCGGCGGCGACCAGCTTGACGCCTTCGGCGAAGATCTGGCGCGCCAACACGGTGGCGGTGGTGGTGCCGTCGCCGGCTACGTCGGAGGTCTTGCTAGCGACCTCTTTGACCATCTGCGCGCCCATGTTTTCAAACTTGTCTTCGAGCTCTACTTCCTTGGCGACGGTAACGCCGTCCTTGGTGACAGTCGGAGCGCCGAAGGATTTATCCAATACGACATTGCGGCCTTTGGGGCCCAAGGTTACCGTGACCGCGTCGGCGAGAATGTTCACGCCTCTCAAGATCGCGTCACGCGCGTCGCGATTAAATTTGACTATTTTTGCACCCATCGTTTCCTCCTCAGTTTACCTGTTTGATTACTTTTCGATAACGCCGAGGATATCGTCCTCGCGCATGATCAGATGCTCTTCGCCATCAATGTCGATTTCCGAGCCGGAATATTTTCCGAACAGGATGCGGTCGTTGACTTTGACATCGAGCGGGGTGATTTTGCCGTCGTCGTTGACTTTGCCCTTGCCAACCGCGACCACTTTCCCTTCCTGCGGTTTCTCTTTAGCCGTGTCGGGGATGATGATACCACCCTTGCTTTTCTCTTCCTCGGCGATGCGTTTGACAATAACCCGGTCCTGTAAAGGCCTTATTTTCACTGCGCGCCTCCTTTCAAGCGTTTGGATTTAACTGACTGATTTTTAAGTAGTTTGCCGTTAGTTGGAGCCGCCGGCGCAGGGCCGAGGACAAACTAGAGCGGGGTGAATCTAAGCATCAATCGCCTGCTGTCAAGGTTTTATTCGGAGAAATTCTCATAGATATCAAGCGGGTGGGCTGGCTGGGCCGGCTAGCGCCGGTGCTTTCTCGACTCTTCCTCATAGTACTTGCGGTACATGACATCCCATTCCCGGCTGCCTGGTGGGACAAATCGCGATAGGGTCGAGATCTTCTGGCGCACCGCGTCGTCGATCTGGTCCTCAAAATGAAAAAACTCTTGGAGGATCTGCTTGGTCTCGGTTAGTGCGCGGCCGTCGCTGGGGAACTCCGCCAGTTTCGATTTGGCCAAACCATCGAGCACCAGATGGGCCAGGTGCGAGATACGGCTGTCGGAAAGCCGGCTCATAGGATGAAGCCTTTCTTGGCCGCCAGTTTCTGCTTGGCGAGTAAAAACATCTTGAAGGGGTCCATGTCCTTACTCGCCTGGGCGACGCTGGCGAGCATCTTGCGCGCTTCATCCTCGATCGCTTCTTCTTCGGCGAAGTTGCGGTTGATCGCCTCGATGATTTTCGCCTTGAGCTCAACATCGCTCGCTTTGCTGGCGATCAAGTCTTTTTTCCGATAGCCGGCGAGCAGTTGGGCGGCCAGGCGATCGAGCTGTTCGGATTTAATTTTCATGGCTGTGAATAAGTTGTGAATAAGCGCCCGTGAACCGGTGCATGGGCCGGTACTGGCGCGCGCCGCATTAAGTTCTATCGGCCTGGCGATTTGATGTCAATTGGGTTGCCAGAACCGCCATCATTGTCGCGCAATCTCAGTTAAATTCTTGTGCCTCAGAAGAATTTTTGCCAAGATGGTAAATCCAATGGCTACCATGCGATCCTCATTTCAAAGTTATCCACAGCGCCACTGCCGCTGCGCGGATCGACCATCGGCTCACCCTGTGGAGAACTTCCTTGGCTGTGCATAAGCCCCGGCGCCTGCTGCCCGGCGCGCGTATTGGCGTGGTCGCGCCGGCCGGCAGCGTCGACATCGCCGCGCTGCAAGCGGGCGTCGCCGCCATCGAAGCCCAGGGTTTCGCCGTCGAGCTGGCGCCAGGAATTTTTCAGCGCGATGGTTACTTGGCTGGCGCGGGCGCCGAACGGGCGCGCGACTTGATCGAGTTCTATCGTCGCGACGATATCGCCGCGATTTTCTGCGCCCGGGGCGGCTTCGGCTCGATCCAAACCCTCGAACATTTGCCCGTCGACATCGGGAACCATCCCAAACTCTTGGTCGGCTACAGCGATATCACCATCCTGCTCAACTGGCTGCGCGCACGCTGCGCCATGGTGACGATCCATGGTCCCATGGTGGCCACCGACTTGGCGCGCGGCTTGAGCGCGCGCTGCGCCGCCCATTTCTGGGATCTGCTATGCGGCCGTGTTGACCGATGGGAGTTAGCGTTGGGTGAAAGTTTGCGCGGCGGCCAAGTCGAAGCGGAGCTCGCCGGCGGCTGCTTGTCGATGTTGGTTACCACCCTGGGCACCCCATACGAGATCGATACCGCCGGTAAAATTCTTTTTCTCGAAGATGTCGGCGAAGCGCCTTACCGCGTCGAGCGCATGCTGACCCACTTGCAGATGGCCGGCAAGCTTGACCGGCTCGCCGGTGTAGTGTTTGGTGACTTTACCGAATGTCACGGCGACGGTCCGCGCGATGTCCGCGCGGTGATCGGCGAGGTATTCGCTAAGGCTGACTATCCAGTGGTGCTGGGATTAGCTGCCGGTCATGGCGCCGAGAATTTCGCGTTGCCCTTGGGCGTCAGGATGCGATTGGACGGCGAGCGCGCGACCTTGGCGATGTTGGAGTCAGCGGTATTGTAACTTTCTCTAAACCCCGATCACAAATTATGGCGATGAATTTTCAACCGGTGGAGAGCGCGTTCAATGACGCGGTGGCGCAAGGGGTTTTCCCCGGCGCGGTGGTGTTGGTGTGCAAGGACGAAGAGGTGGTCTTCGAGAAAGCCTTCGGTTACCGGTCGCTCTTGCCGCAGAAGAGCCCCATGCAGCTGGAGACCACCTTCGATCTGGCCTCCTTGACCAAGCCGATGGCGACCACGGTGGCGATCATGCTCATGGTGCGCGAAGCTAAGCTGCGCCTCGACGATAAACTGACGCGGGTCATTCCGATGTTCGGCGTCTTCGGCAAAAGCTTGACCACCTTTCGCCAGCTGCTCAACCATTCGTCCGGCTTAGCGGCGTGGAAGCCCTACCATGAAGAGATCGTCAAGATGGAAAAGGCTGGGCGGATCAATTTTTTCATCAGCCGGGCGGCGAAGAGTTACGTCTTGGAGCAAATTCACCGCGACAAGCCGGTGAGCGCGCCCGGCGTTCAGGCGCTCTACAGCGATCTCGGCTTCATGGTTTTGGCCGAAGCCGTCGAAACCATTTCCAGCAGTAGCTTGGACCGTTTCTGCCAGGAGCGGGTTTTTAAGCCGTTGGGCCTGCGCTCCACCGGCTTTGTCGATTTGACTGAGCTGCGCAAACGGCGACTGCAACCGGTGGAAGAGGCGATCGCGCCCACCGAGCAATGTCCCTGGCGCAAAAAAATTCTCTGCGGTGAAGTCCATGACGACAACGCCTACGCCATGGGCGGGGTATGCGGCCATGCCGGGCTGTTTTCCTCGGCGCGCGATGTCCATACTTTTTTGCTGCGCATGAACCGCTGCTTGCAGGGCAAGGATGATTTTCTGCCCCAGTCGGTGCTGCAAGAGTTTTTGACCAAGGACGCTTCGGTTGCCAATTCGACCTACGCGCTGGGCTGGGATACGCCGTCGCCAAGCAACTCATCGAGCGGCACGTTGTTTTCGCCGCGCTCGGTGGGCCATCTCGGTTTCACCGGTTGCTCGATGTGGTGGGATCTGGAAAAAAACTGCCATGTCATTTTGCTCACCAACCGGGTTCACCCAACCCGCAAGAACGAAAAGATTCGCGACTTCCGGCCGCAAATCCATGACCTGATTATGAAGGCGATGTTTTCATGAACGATCTGCCGGCGCCGGGAAGTCATATTCATTTAACCGCCATCTGCGGCGTCGGCATGGCTTCGCTCGCCGGCCTGTTGCAAGCGCGTGGTTACCGCATCACCGGCTCGGATCAAAATGTCTATCCGCCCATGAGCACCTACTTGGCGGATATCGGCATCCATGTGCTCGCCGGTTTTCGCGCCGAGCATCTAGTGCCGCGCCCCGATTTGGTGGTGATCGGCAACGCGGTGTCGCGCGGCAATCCAGAAGCCGAAGCGGTGTTGGCCCAGGGCATCGACTATATTTCGTTTCCCCAGGCGTTGGGCCGCTTTCTGATCGGCGCGCGCAGTTCGCTGGTGGTCGCCGGCACCCATGGCAAGACCACCACCAGCGCGCTCGCCGCCTGGGTGCTCACCAGCGCGGGAGTTGACCCAGGTTTCTTCGTCGGCGGCGTGCCGGTGAATTTCGGCAGCGGTTGGAACGCTGGCGGCGGTGAGCATGTGGTGCTCGAAGGCGACGAATACGACACGGCGTTTTTCGACAAAGGGCCAAAGTTTCTCCACTACCGACCCAAGAACGTGATTCTCACCAGTGTCGAGTTCGATCACGCCGATATTTACCGCGACTTGGATCATGTGAAGAGCGCCTTTGCCAAGTTGATCGAGATCATTCCATCGGACGGGTCGCTGGTCGTGTGCAGCGATTATCCCGAGGCGCTGGCGGTGAGCCGCGCAATCAAAGCGCCAGCGGTGAGTTATGGCGAGTCGGGCGATTGGATTGCTAAGAATGTCAGATTCGACCGGGGACGAAGTTTCTTCGAACCTACTTTCAAAGGCGATTCAGAAGGCGAGGTCGAGGCCGGCGTCATCGGTCGCCATAACGTCAAGAACGCTTTGGCAGTCTACGCCATGGGCCGGACGCTGGGAATTTCCCGTGACCGGTTGCTCGACGGCTTCGCTACTTTTAAAGGGGTCAAACGGCGCCAGGAGGTGCGCGGCGAACGGCGTGGCGTCTTGGTCATCGACGACTTCGCCCATCATCCGACCGCGGTGCGCGAGACCATCGACGCGGTGCGCGGCGCCTACGCCGGCCGCCGGCTGTGGGCGATCTTCGAGCCGCGCAGCAATACCAGCAAGCGCAATATCTTCGCCAAAGAATTCGCCGCGGCGCTGGCGCTGGCCGACCAGGCGATCGTCGCCGGAGTTTACCAGCCGGAAAAAGTCGCCGAGGGGGAACGTCTATCGGTAGAAAGTCTGGTCGGTGAGATCAACCGCATCGGCGGTGCCGGGCGGGCGTTAACCCTCGCCGATGCCGGCGCCATCGCCGAATATGTCGCCCGTCACAGCCGAGCAGGGGATGTGCTGCTGGTGATGTCCAATGGCGGCTTTGACGGTGTCCATGACAAAATTCTCCAAGCCCTAGCCGGCTAGATAACGCTGGGCGCACTCTTCGCTACAAAAGAACTTTCCTTGGCGGGCTACCGCTTCAGATTTTGGCAAGTAGGTTTGGCACTGCGGGTCGAGCACCATTTGCTCGCCCAAGCGCGCTGGGTCGATAGGCTGCTTGCCGCCGCGTAGCAGCGGCTTCAGAGCCGAGTAGACGATGTAGATGACGATGAAAAGAAAAACCAGACGGAGCAGCGTCATGTCGCTCCTAGCGAGGGGATAGTGGAACTCCCCTAAACATGAAAGATATGGATCTTCTTATCGTCTTTGACCTTGACGAGCATTTCGGAAATGGTGATGCCGAGTTCCGGATGGATCACCTGCGGCGCGATCTCGCTCAGGGGAATCAAGACGAATTTGCGGCTGGCCATTTCTGGGTGGGGAATGCGCAGAGTTTTTTTCTTCACCACCGCCAGATCGAAAAGCAAGATGTCGAGATCGATGACTCGCGAGCCCCAGCGCTTCTTGACCTTCTTGCGCCCCATGGCGCGCTCGATGTTCTTGAATTTTTCCAACAGCGCATCGGGTTTGAAGCGGGTTTCGATCTCGATGGCGCCGTTGACGTACCAGTCTTTGGAGTCGCCCAGCGGTTCGCTTTCGTAGAGCGAAGATTCTTTGATGACGCGGGTGTCGGGCAGCTTGCCGATGCGCTCCACCGCATCGAAGAAGTTCTCTCTCCGGTTGCCGATATTGGAGCCGATGCCAATATAGACCTGGTGGGTAACAACGCTAGCCATGGTGCGCTATGGAAAATGGGCGCTAAAGCTTGACCCGGCGAATCCTTTCCGCAACCTCCCGCAGTCGTTCTTTGTCGACGCACACGGTAAAACGCACATAGCCTTCGCCGGCATCGCCGAAACCGTTGCCGGGGGTGGTGACCACGCCAGCCTCGTCGAGCAGTTTGGTCGCGAAGTCGGCCGACGACAGTCCCTTGGGACAGCTCACCCAGACGTAAAAGGTCGCCTTGGGCTTTTCGCATTCGAGGCCGACAGCGCGCAGGCCGTCGACTAAGATATCGCGCCGCTCTTGATAAATTTTCCGCGACGGCTCGACGATCTGGTCGCCCAAGCGCAACGCTTCGATGCCGGCCTCTTGGACGGCTTGGAAAATCCCCGAGTCGAGGTTCGATTTTGCCTGCGCCAAACCGCCGACGATCTCCGGATTGCCCACCGCCATGCCGATGCGCCAGCCGGTCATGTTGAAGGTCTTGGACAGCGAGTGAAACTCGATGCCGACCTCGCGGGCGCCGTCAACTTCAAGAAAACTCATCGGCCGGTAGCCGTCGTAGCCCATTTCGGTATATGCGGCGTCATGGCAGACGATGACGTTATACTTATTCGCGAAGGCGACCACCCGCTGGTAAAAATCCTTGTCCGCCACCGCGGCGGTGGGGTTATTGGGATAGTTGATCCACAAGAGCTTGGCGCGCTTGGCGACCTCGGCGGGGATGGCGTCCAGGTCGGGCAGGAATTTATTTTCTTTTTTCAGAGGCAGAAAATAATTGGTGCCGCCGTTGAACGCCGTGCCGATATGGTAGACCGGGTAGCAGGGACTCGATACTAGAACCACATCACCAGGATCGACGAAGGCCACCGCCATGTTACCGATGCCTTCCTTGGAACCGATCAAGGAACAGACTTCTTTGCCAGGATCGAGGCTCACGCCGAAACGAGTTTTGTACCAATCGGTTACCGCCTGGCGAAACTCCGGCATGCCGGAGCTGCTCGGATAACGGTGATTGACCGGCCGGCTGGCGCCTTCCAACAATTTCTCCACCACCGTCGCCGGCGTCGGGATATCGGGGTCGCCGATACCGAGATCAATCAAGTCCACGCCGCGGCCCAAGGCTTCGCGCTTGCGGCGGTCGATTTCAGCGAACAGGTAGGGTGGTAAATCGTTGATTCGTTTGGCTTTTTTAATGGTGAGCGACAATGCCTTCGATCCTCCGTATGAAAATCGCCCTAATTTTACCTGTTTTTTGCAAGTTTGACAACCATGGGCAGTTTTAGCGATTTTGCCATGCCGCTGGGAAATCGTTAGGATGATCGGACCATGGAGCTGATCATCGACGGTTATAATTTACTGGCGCTGGAAAAACGCTTGGATCGCGGCCTTGAGCAGAGCCGCAATTCACTGATCGGCCGCTTGGTGCGCTACCGAAAAGCCAAGCCGATGCAACTAACCGTGGTGTTCGATGGTTGGCGCTCCGGTTCCGCCAGCGAGACCAGCTTAACCCAGGATGGCATTACCATCGTCTACTCGCGCTTGGGTGAAAAGGCCGACGCCGTGGTGATTCGGCTGGCGCGGCAGAAAAATCACGGCGCGGTTGTGGTGTCGTCGGACCGCGAGATTCGTAACGCCGTCGAGCGCTTTGGCGCGGTGGCGATTCGCGCTCAGGAATTTTACGATATTCTCGAAGAGTTGGACTTTCCCGGCGCAGCCGAAGAGTTTGCCGACTGGCAAGACGATCCGCCCAAGCGCGCCGGGCGGATTTCCAAGATCGATCGCAAGCGTCAGGATAGTCTGCGTAAGCTGCGTCTCTAAGCAGCCGAACAGTTACTTGCTCGCGCCATGCTCGACCCGGCTCAATAGACCGTTGATGAAAATCAGTACCGAACCGTTGGGATAAAGCCACTGTTCTTCGGCGTTCTTGATCGGGCCGCGCATCTTGGTCACTCGGGTTGGCGCTCCCAGTACATTTTTTACCTCACTGGTGTTCCAGCCGGGGATCGCTTGCTTCTTGATCGCGGCTTCCTTGATCGCCGGCGACCAGGGCTGCTTGTGAATCCACTCGATGCGCTTCTTATCGGCGTCGGCCGCTTCGGCGAGTTTGCGCTTGTCGTCGGCCGCTGGATCGGTGGTAACGATGGTTAGATTGAACGCTTCGAGAAACTGTTCCGGGCTGATGTAAGCTTCCTGGCCGTTCTCACGTTTAATTTTGTAGTAAGGATTCTTCGCCGTCTGGCCGACCAACTCAGTGATTTGCAACGATTCAACGCTGTCGATGCGCAAAAGCTTGCCATTGGCCGTCGGCGTGACGCTCAAGCTTGGCCCCTTGCCGTCGATGGGCTGGCTCCAAAAGGTCTGTCCGACTCGGCTGGCCAAAGCTTCCATCTGTTTGGCGGTGTAGTGGTGCGAAGCGCCAAGCGGTGGCACGACGCTGAGCAGTAACCATGCGCCAAGTACGAAGCCCGTGGCGTTTGGTCTGGCAATGTTCAAAGGCTTCATCGAATAACTGCTACCTCTGCTAGTTTGACGATTGGCGACGCAAAATCTTTGTACAATGAAATCTACCAGCTCTGGACGGTGACGCAAGCCGAAAGCCTTGGCAGTGATGGCCAGCGTGGCTTCAGTTGGTTGGGAATGGAAAAAATAAAAAAGGGGTCGTGAAGACCCCTTGAATATATTTGGTTGCGGGGCCGGGATTTGAACCCGGGACCTCAAGGTTATGAGCCTTGCGAGCTGCCAGACTGCTCCACCCCGCGATAAACTTCGGAGTGATCTTTCTACCTTGCGCTTTCGGTGGAGTCAAGGTAGGGAAGCGCCATGGCTGAAAAATTCCGCAATCCATTTCCCACCGTCGACATCATTATTGAAATCGCTGGCGGCATCGTCCTGATCGAACGCAAAAATCCGCCGCCAGGTTGGGCCATGCCGGGCGGATTTGTCGACTACGGTGAAAGCGTCGAGGCCGCCGCGGTGCGCGAAGCCAAGGAAGAGACCTGTCTCGAGGTTAAATTGACCGAGCAGTTTTACACCTACTCAGATCCCAGCCGCGACCCGCGCCATCATACGCTTGCGGTTGTCTTCATCGCCACGGCCGCTGGCACGCCCCAGGGCGCCGACGACGCCCGAGTGGCGAAAATATTTTTCGAAAAAACTTTGCCGGCGCCCATCGCCTTCGATCACGCGGCGATCCTACGCGATTATTTTCACTTCAAGAAAACCGGCCAGCGGCCCAGGCCCTAAGCGGATGCATTGCCTTTAGCAAATTTCTCCGTGGCCGGGAATCGCGCGCTGCGCCCTTCATTGCTACCGCCCACATCGACCTATACAATCCGTAGCGAATCCTCCCTCCCCTGTAATGGCGCGCAAGAGGTAAAAGGCCGGGCCAGCTGGACAGCGAGCGCAGGAACTTCGGTTCCGATGCGCCAGTGACACGGTTCCCCGGTTTGCTCCTCTTCCCATATCCACAGGCACTCAGAGCCTGAATTTAAGGAGAGTCTTATGCATCCAATAGTTTTGGTTGTCATACCGTTAGGATTGGTCATCCTCGGCATGGTCCTCAACAGTATCGATCTCGGCTTCAATCAACCGCCGAGTTCGACGGAGCAGGATCCGCTCAAGAAGATCACCGCGGAAAAGGAGTCTTACCGCAAATTCTTCGATCTACAGCGCGCCCGCTCGATTAAGCGCCAGAGCCGAGTCGGTCAGTATGGCTGGTTGGTGCTGGTTAGCTTTATCGGCGCGTTTATCTGGCTTTACACCGACACGGTAAACAAGACCAGCCTGGCGACGCGCATTGCCGGGCTGCAAACCATGGCTACTGAAGAGAGTAAGCAGTTGGTGCTTTCGGTGACACTTACCGACGGCAACAATGTCAAATACTTGATCAAGCTACCCGAGGCGAGCAAAGCGCCGGTGGCCAGCGCCGAAGTGGTCAAGTTGGAGAAAGTCTCATCCTGGGAGATTGAAAGGTTGGGCACCGCGCTCAGCACCGGCGATAGTCCATTGACCCTGGGCATGGCACTGAAGCTTTCGCAGCTCGCCGTCGATCCCAAGTAGAGTGACGTTTCGTCGGTTCCATGTCACGGCCGAGGCGCCCGAGCGGCGCCTCAGCTGTATTGAGGGTATTTCCCGGTTTGCTGGCCGATACGGATTGCCAAGTTATACCGAAGTGGATTAAAGCAGAGAGCGATGCTTCAGCGCGCAATTTTCGCGGCATTGCTGCTGCTACTCGTTTCGTTAACCCGCGCCGTGCCGATTGGCGCCCAACCGGCTAAGTTGGTGGTCGCATACTCCTCGGCCGCGGCGACCTTCTCGCCGGGCTGGATCGCCAAGCGCGAGGGGCTGTTCGCCAGGCATAATCTCGATGTCGAAATGGTCCTGATGCAAGGGCCGTCGACTTACATGCCGGCCTTGGCTAGCGGCAATATTCAAGTCATGTACGGTGGCGGTACGGCGATCTCGCGCGCCATCGGCACCGGCGGCTTCGATTTAGTGGTGGTCGCTACCGAGACCCGCTACGTGCCGATGCGCTTGATGGTCGTTCCGGCCATTCGCACTGCCGCCGATTTGCGCGGCAAAAAGTTGGGCGTCGGCCGCGCCGGTCTGGACGAATACGCCGCGCTGCTCTATCTCGACCGGGTCGGTCTGGTGCCAGGCAAGGATGTGCAGATCGTTTACATGGCCGGTGGCATTCCCAACCGCGCCACGGCGATGAAGCAAGGTTTGGTCGACGGCGTGGTGGTCAATCCGCCCAACGAATACGAGCTGGAAAAAGCCGGCTACTTGGAACTCGCCAACTTTCTCGATTTCAAAATGCCCTACGCCGGCGTGCCCCAGACGGTGATGAAACCGTTTCGCGACCGCAACCGCCGGTTGGTCGAAGATTATATCGGTGCGATTGTCGAAGCGATGCAGCTGTTTCGCGCTAATCGCGAGCTTGGCTACCGCGTCATCGCCGAGGCGACCCGGCAAAAGGATCCGGTGATATTGGCGCGCACCTACGATTCCTACACAAAACAATACGACGCCATCGGCGGCCTGCCGTTTCCCTGGCAAGCCGGCATCGAGGGCATGATCACCGGCTTCCACGAACGGTTTAACCCCCAAGGGATCAAGAACCGCGACGCCCGGCCGTATCTCGATTCGTCCTTCGTGCAGCGGGCGGCGGAGCGATTGAAGCTCGACAGGAAATAGACCCGATCGCGGTGGCGATTAATTGTAAAGCCGCGCCTTGGGTGATATCCGAACTTTACTTGACCTTGGAGGAGCTACTCATGGAAACGCGCATCAAACATGTGGCCATCTGCACCGAGAATTACGATCGCATGGCGGAATTTTATCAGTCGATCTTCGCCATGAAGAAAATCACCAACGGCATGACCGATGCCACCGGCACCTACAATCCCGACCGCGGCCATATCAGCGACGGCCTGATCGGCTACGCTTTGTTGCAGCGCCAGCCGGGGATCGGCGCGGGGCTCGACCATTTCGGTTTCGAAGTCGATGACGTCGGCAAGGTGCTGGAAAAATTGGCCGAGAAGTATCCCGACGTGTTGGTGTCCAAGACCTTGGACTACGTGCCCTTCGCCGGCATCCGCGCCCATGATCCGACCGGCAATCAATTCGATATTTCGCAGAATGAAATGACCAACGTGCGCGAAGGCTACAAGGAAAGCGGCTGGCAACAGCCGCGCCAGCTGAGCCATATCGCCATGCGGGCGATCAAGCCGGCCCGGCTGGCGAAGTTTTATCAGGATGTCTTTGGCCTGGAAAAAGTCGACCGATACTCCGACAGCGACAATTTCTATTTGACCGATGGGGTGGCGTACTTGGCGATCCTGCCCTGCGACAACGATTCCTACCGCGGCATGAAAGAGGGGATGCACCATCTCGGCTTCAAGGTCGAAAGTTTGGAGAGCACCCAGCGCGATCTCGAACAGTTGGGCGCGCGCTCGCCGGCGGCGGCGGCGCGCAAGATCGATGTCGGCCGGGACGGCTCGATCCGCTTGAAGAATCTCCAAGCCTGCCGCTTGGGCACGCATCATATTGCCGATCCGGACGGTATTCTGTTGGATTTGGCGCAAGCGTAGATCTAACGGCCCTCGATCAACTCACGATAAATCTTGGCATACCTCTCCAATCCCTTGGCGTCCTTGAGTGCATGGAGATTGCCGGCTTCGAGCAGCTTGTCGATGTTCTTGGTCGGACTCGGAACGCCCCGGCGCATGGGCAGTTTGCCGGTGCGGCCAAGGGCGCGCTGTCCCTGATCCGAGATTACGAAATCGATAAATAGCCGCGCCGCCGCGCCATGGGGCGGGTTGCGGCTGAGCGCGTAGGCACCCACCGTGCTGAAATTCGGATTGTTCGGTGTCCAATCCACCGGCGCGCCTTTTTCTTTCAGCTCTTCGATCTTGGTCACCTGGTTCATCAGCGCGATGGGATATTCGCCGGCGGCCAACAGGTTGGCCATATGGGTAAAGCCTTGCACCGGGCGGAGGTTTTGCTGGGCCAGTTTTCTTATATATGCGATGCCCTGTTCGTCGCCGCGCAAACTCGCCATGCCGACTAGCGCGTAGGGGTTGTTGCTGTTGATCGCCATCTGCCCCTTGAGCCTGCCGTCGAGAAAGCCGTCGTAGCTCGCTGGAACTTCATTCCGTGAGATCATTCTGGTGTTGAACCCGGTGACCAAAACATCGATGTCGCCGCCGACCCAAACGCTGTCGGGATCCACCGCTTCTTTCATCATGAAGCGAGTTTCCGGCGATGGGTATCGGCTGAGCGCGCCTTTTTCTTTCAAATAAATCAGATGGAGCAAATTGTTGTAGACCACGTCGGCCAGAAAGTGGCCGGCGCGTTGTTCCTGCGTGATCCTGGCCAGCTGTTGGGCCGGACCCAGGCGGATATGCTGGACGTTCAGGAACGGATATTTTTCCTTGATCGCCTTGTTCAACTCATTGAACGCGGCTACCGTGATGGTCGAGTAGACGACTACCTGGGCTTCCTTGCGGGCTTGCTCTAATCCCGCGAGTTGGCCACTGGCCAACTGCGGTAAAAGCATCAGGGCCAGTGCGAATAGCGATAATTTCATAGGATTGTTTCTTAGCCGACAGACCTCATTGAGCTCGTGCGAGGATTTTTAAGCCACTTTGGGGTGACTTCCAAGACCCTTGTGATTTTCTCGACAAGCTGCGGCGCCGCGCCGCGCTAAAAACGCCCCTTCATTGCGCATGCCAAGGCGCGGAGTTAGAGTCACTAGCAGCTAGTTTACCGGGATCACTCCCGGACGGAGGATCGGTTGAGTTTATCATCGAAGCAAATGTTCTTGGGACTGGGCGTGGTCCTGGCGCTGTTTACGCTTTTCACTATTTTCACCCGGCAATCGCGCGGCGAGCCGGAAATCATTTTCAGCGAGTTTAACGCCGCGGTGGAACGCGGTGACGTCGCCGAGGTGATGATCCAGGGCAATAATATCCAGGGGAAGTATAAGAACGGCAGCGGTTTTAAAACCTTTGCCGCTGAGGATCCCCAGCTGGTGCGCTCACTACGTAACCAGAACGTGAAAATCGCCGCCAAGTCCAGTGACGAGTCGCCTTGGTACATGACGCTGTTGCTCAACTGGCTACCCATGTTGCTGCTCTTGGGCGTATGGATTTACTTCATGCGCCAGATGCAGGCGGGGGGCGGCAAGGCGATGTCCTTTGGCAAGAGCCGGGCGAAGCTCCTGAACGAGACCCAGCAGCGCATTACCTTCGCCGATGTCGCCGGTGTCGACGAAGCCAAGGACGATCTCCAGGAGATCATCGCCTTTCTCAAGGATCCGAAAAAGTTTACCAAACTCGGTGGGCGTATTCCCAAGGGCTGTTTGCTGGTCGGCGCGCCGGGTACCGGCAAGACGCTGCTGGCGCGGGCGGTGGCCGGCGAAGCGGGCGTGCCGTTTTTTAACATCAGCGGCTCGGACTTCGTTGAAATGTTCGTCGGCGTCGGTGCCTCGCGGGTGCGCGATCTGTTCGTTCAGGGCAAGAAAAAAGCTCCTTGCATTATCTTTATCGACGAGATCGACGCCGTCGGGCGCCACCGCGGCGCCGGCTTTGGCGGCGGCAATGACGAGCGCGAACAGACCTTGAATCAATTGCTGGTGGAAATGGATGGCTTCGAGTCCAACGAAGGGGTGATCTTGATCGCCGCCACCAACCGGCCCGATGTGCTCGACCCGGCGCTGTTGCGGCCGGGCCGCTTCGATCGCCATGTGGTGGTGCCGCGGCCAGATATCAAAGGGCGCGAAGGGATTTTGAATGTGCACGCGCGCAAGCTGCCGTTGGCCGCCGATGTCGACGTCAACGTGCTGGCGCGCTCGACGCCGGGCATGACCGGCGCCGACTTGGAGAATCTGGTCAATGAAGCGGCCTTGATGGCGGCGCGCCATGACCAGGAAAGTGTCAACATGGTCGATCTCGAGATGGCCAAGGACAAGGTCATGATGGGCGCCGAGCGCCGCAGCATGATCATCAGCGACGCCGAAAAGCGCATCACCGCCTATCACGAAGCCGGCCATGCCTTGGTGGCGAAACTCCTGCCGGGCGCCGATCCGATTCACAAAGTGACGATCATTCCGCGCGGCATGGCGTTGGGTCTGACCCAACAATTGCCGGAAAATGAAAAATACACCTATGGCGCGGAGTACCTGCTCAATAATTTAGTCATCATGTTCGGCGGCCGGGTGGCCGAAGAGTTGGTGCTCGATCAGATCACCACCGGCGCCGGCAACGACATCGAACGGGCCACCGACCTAGCCCACCGCATGGTCTGCGAGTGGGGCATGAGCGAAAAGCTGGGGCCCATGACCTTCGGCAAAAAAGAGCAGGAGATCTTTTTGGGCCGGGACTTTACCCAGAAGGTTGGTTACTCGAAAAACACCGCGGTGGAGATCGACGCCGAGATCCGCCGCATCATTCAAGAAAGCTATCAACGGGCCAAGGATTTGTTAACCACCAATCTCCAACTGCTCCACGGCATCGCCGAAAAACTGCTTGACCAGGAAACCCTCGACGGCAGCGAACTTGACGCCATCGTCAAAGCCTTCGGCGCTAACCTGATCGCGCCCTTCGTGCCGCCGAGCGCGCCGGTTGCGGTATAAACCGATTGCCATTTGTTGAAATATTGGCGGGCGCACTAACTGCATTGCATGGAGATATTCGAATGAATCAAAACGCGAAACGAAATTTGCATCGCCGCAAAAAGCTGGCCAATCGGCTGTCGAAGCGCGAGTATTTCCGCCAGAAGAAGGAAGCCGCCCTGGCCGTGCCGGCCGTTGAGCTGGTTAAAGTTGCGTAGTTGGGTTGTGACCGATTGTCGAGCCGAGGCCAGATGTCGCGCCGGCTCGAATAGTTGTTTCCACCACGAAGGCACGAAGATCACGAAGGTTTCGGAAAAGGTTATTCCGAACTTCGTGTCCTTCGTGGTGAATGGGGTTGGTCGGTTCTGATTGGCCAGCTACGTTAGCTTCGCCACCGCCTCGCGAATCCGCCCGCAGCCTTTTTCGATATCTTCCAGCGAGGTCGCGTAGGAGAAGCGGATATGCTGCTGGGAGCCGAAGTCTTCGCCGGGGACGCCGGCGACTTTGGCTTCTTCGAGTAAGAAATCCGCCACATCGCAGGGGCTAGAGAGTTGTTTGCCGTTGGTGGATTTGCCGATCAAGCCGGAGATATTTGGGAAGACGTAGAAGGCGCCTTCGGGTTTCAAGCAGCTGATTCCCGGAATAGTATTTAAGCGCTCAACGATGACGTTGCGGCGCTTTTGAAATTCACTGACCATCATGGCCACCGCGTCCTGCGGCCCGCGCACCGCTTCCAGCGCCGCCCACTGGGCGATGGAGGTCGGGTTGGAGGTACTTTGGCTCTGGATTTTTCCCGCCGCGGCGATGATGTCGCTGGCGCCCAGGCAGTAGCCGATGCGCCAGCCGGTCATGGCGTAGGTTTTCGACACGCCGTTGATAATGATCGTGCGCTCGCGCAGGTTGGGACACAGGGCGATGAGGTTATGCACTTCAAAGCCGTCGTAAATGATTTTTTCGTAGATGTCGTCGGCGAAAATCAAGCACTGATGTTTTTCCAGTACCTGGCCGATGGCGAGGAGTTCATCCTTGCTGTAGGTGGCGCCGGTGGGATTGCACGGGCTGTTCAAGAAAAAAACTTTGGTCTTGGCGGTTAAGCCGGCTTGCAGCTGCTCGGGCTTGATGCGAAAGCCGGTGCTCTCGTCGGTTAGGATCAGTTTGGGCACGCCGCCGGCGAGTAGCGCCATATCGGCGTAGCTCACCCAATAGGGCGCCGGGATCAACACTTCGTCGCCAGGATTGACCACCGCTTGGAGCAAATTATACAGCGAGTGTTTGGCACCGCAGCTCACCAGCACGTCTTCCTTGCGGTAGCTGAGGCCGTATTCGGCCAAATACTTTTGCGCGATCGCCGCGCGCAAAGGTTCGATGCCTTTGACATCGGTGTATTTGGTTTGGCCTTTGCGCAGGGCGTCGTGGGCGGCGGCTTTGATATGTTCCGGGGTGTCGAAGTCGGGCTCGCCGGCGGAAAAATTGACGACATCGACGCCTTCGGCGCGCAGCTTGCCGGCCTTGGCGGCGATCGCCAAGGTTACCGAGGGTTTGATCAGTTTGGTTCGGTCTGCCAGTACGGTCATCGCACAATCCTTAAACTTTGAATTTGTCTTGCAGCTTCTTGAGCACGTTGTCGGGCACCAGGCCGGCGACGTTGCCGCCCAGGCTGACGACTTCTTTGACCAGCCGCGAGCTGGTGTAAAATTCCGACTCGCCGGTCATCATGAAAAACGTTTCGAGCTTGGGTTTGAGCCGGTGGTTCATCATCGCCATTTGAAATTCATATTCGAAGTCCGAGATCGCCCGCAGGCCGCGGATCACCACCGTGGCGCCCTGGCGCTCGGCGTAGTCGACCAATAGACCTTGAAACGACACCGCGCTGACCCGGCCGCTAGTATCGGCGAACACCTCTTCGATCATCTGCAAGCGCTCCTCGACGCTGAACAGCGAGCGGTCCTTGTCCGGGTTAGTCGCGATGGCGACCACGACTTTTTCGAACACCCGCAGGGTGCGGTTGACCAGGTCGACATGGCCGTTGGTGATCGGATCGAAGGAGCCGGGATAGATTGCGACGCCGCTGTTAGCCATAATGTTTGTCCTTACCTAGTCGAATTCTCTGTCTCTTGTCTACGGAAGAATGACAACAAAGTATCACCATAACGGCGCTGATCATTCAACAACAACGCGCCGTAATTGGGCCGCACCGCCTCCCGCGGGCTATGTTCGACGACCACGCGGCCGCCGGCGGTGAGCAAATCGGTTGTGCCGATCGCTTCCAGCGTGGTCTTCACCAGGCCGCGCTCGTAGGGCGGGTCGAGAAAGATCAGATCGAATTTTTCCCCCGCCGTGGCGAGTTTTCGCAACGCCCGCGCCACCGGAATCACCCAGACTTGCGCCCGTCGGTTCAACTCCAAGTGGGTCAAATTCTCGCGCATCGCCGCCGCCGAGCGTGCCGACTCGTCGACCAACACCGCTTCGCTGGCGCCGCGGCTCAGCGCTTCGATGCTGACATTGCCGCTGCCGGCGAACAGATCGAGGAGCCGCAGGCCGGAAAAGTCATGGGGCAGAATATTAAATAACGACTCTTTCACCCGCGCCGCCGTCGGCCGCACCGCCATACCCTTGGGCACCTTAAGCTTGCGGCCGCGGGCCGCTCCGCCGATGACTTTCATGATATCCGCGTCTAGTCCGTCATGCGCAAGACGATCTTGCCGAAATGGCGGCCGGCGATGAAGCGCTGGTGCGCGCTGGCGGCCTCGGCCAGGGGATAAACACTATCGATGATTGGTTTGATGCCGGTGCTTTCTAAAAATTTAATTACTTGGCGAAATTCATCGCGGCTACCCAGGGTCGAGCCGAAGACTTTCAGGTGATGCCAAAAAATTCTCCGCAGATCGGTGACCGGTTGGGCGCCAGCGCTGGCGCCGCAGGTGACCAGCCGGCCATCGCGCGTGAGCGCGGCAAAGCTCTTGGCCCAGCTGTCGCCGCCGACGCAGTCGACCACGATATCGACGCCGCGTTTACCGGTGAGCCGGCGCGCTTCGGTGGCGAAGTCATGCTCGCTCTCGTCGATGCCATGCTGTGCGCCTAGTCGTAATGCTTGCGCAAGTTTCTCGCCGTTGTCCGCGGTGACGATGGTGTGGGCGCCGACGCTTAACGCCAGTTGCAGGGCGGCGATAGCAATGCTGTCGCCGATACCGCGAATCAACACCGACTCTCCGGGCTTGAGTTCGGCGTCAGTGATCAACATGCGCCAGGCCGATAGGTAGGCGACTGGCAGAGCGGCGGCTTCTTCATAGGAAAATCCGCGCGGCGGCGCAAAGCAGTTTTGCCGCTCTACGCGCACCGATTGGGCGTAGGTGCCGTCGACTTGGTCGCCCAACCGTTGGGGCTCCTCGCAGAGCTCCTGGCGGTCGCCGTGGCAGCCCCAGTATCGGCCACAGCCGGTTTGTGGATAGAGGCAGACGGCAGCGCCGATTTTGAGTCCGGTAACGTTGCTGCCCATCGCGGTGACGACCCCGGCACCGTCGCTGCCGAGAATGCGCGCTCGACAACGATTTTGCCGGGCTTGAATATCGGACCCGTTGACCGCTGCGGCCTTCAGGCGAACGATGACATCGTCGGCCGAGCATAGCTCGGGAGCTGGCACGTCTTGGTAACGCAGCTCTGGGACGCCGCCCGGGTGATAGATCCGTATCGCTTTCAAGAAATTTCCTAGACGAGTACCAAATTCGTTAGCAAGAACGAAAATCAGAGTCAAAGGGAGATGGAATTTCACCGCGTTGTCACGGTGAAAAGTTAAATCGAATGGGCGATGGTTAAGCCGAGAACGAAGTGCCGCAGCCGCAGGTAGCTGTTGCGTTGGGATTGATGAACTTGAAGCCGCCGCCGTACAGGCTCGACTCATAGTCGATGACCATGCCTTGGAGTAGCGGGGTGCTCGGGCCGTCGACGAAGACTTTGATGCCGTCGCGGTCGAGCACGGTGTCGCCGGCTTTGGCTTCCTTGTCGAAGTCGAGCTTGTAGGAATGGCCGGAGCAGCCGCCGTCAGTGACGCCGACGCGCAGGCCGTGCTTGGCGCGATCGTCGCGCGCCAGGAGCTTTTTGACTTGCTCGATGGCGTTAGCGGTTAACTTTAGGTCGAGCTGGTTATCGGGATTGGCCATTTCCATAAATCACTTGCTCTCAGGGTAATGCCGCGTCAGGGGCAAGTCAAGGTTGATTAGCGGCTTAGATTGCGAGAACCGCGAATTGCCGCAAGCCGCCACGAATCGATTGAACTATTTCTCGAATAACGCCTGGACGAAACTCTCGGCGTCAAACGGCTGGAGATCTTCGACATCCTCGCCGACGCCGATATATTGGACCGGCACGCCGAGCTCTTCCTGAATGCTGATGATCACCCCGCCTTTAGCGGTGCCGTCGAGCTTGGTCAAGACGATGCCGCTAATGTCGGTGGATTCCTTGAACACGCGGGCTTGCTGCAAGCCATTTTGTCCGGTGGTGGCGTCGAGCACTAATAACGTTTCGTGCGGCGCGCCGGGCTGCTCGCGGGCGATCACCCGGCGGATTTTTTTCAGCTCTTCGATCAAATGAACCTTGGTATGCAGACGGCCGGCAGTGTCGATGAGCAGGACGTCAACGTTACGGCTTTTCGCCGCCTGCATGCCGTCGAACACCACCGCCGATGGATCGGCGCCGGCCTTATGTTTGACGACATCGACGCCGGCGCGCTTGCCCCAGGCGTCGAGCTGCTCGCTGGCGGCGGCGCGAAAGGTGTCGCCGGCGACCAGCAGGACCTTTTTGCCGTCATTGCGATGCTGCGCCGCCAGTTTGCCGATGGTGGTGGTCTTGCCGACGCCGTTGACGCCGAGAAACAGGATCACCCAGGGGCGGGCCGAGAGCGGCGCTAATTTCGGCGCAGTCACCGAACCGCGCAGCATGTCGACCATGGCGGTTTGCAGTTTGGCCGACATCTCTTGGCCGAGATCTTCGCCGTCGGCAGGTTTTTGCCGGCGCAGTGTCTGCATCAGCTTATCGGTGGCTTTGACCCCGACATCGGCCATGATCAGGCTCTCTTCCATCTCGTCCAAGGACTTTTCATCCCATTGGCGATTCTGAAAGATCGTGCCGATCTTTTGTACCCAGGTCTCGCGGCTTTTGGTGAGTCCTTCTTTAAGCCGTTGAAATAATCCGCCCAATGCCATGGTGCGATACTCTGTGAAGCTCAGCTGAGAGTCAAACGGCGGGGCCGGAATGCGCGCGATGGAGGGGGCTAATTCATCCGCACCGAGACGACCTTGGAGACGCCCGGTTCGGCCATGGTGATGCCGTAGAGCATCTCTGCCGATTCCATGGTCTTCTTGTTGTGCGTGATCATGACGAACTGCGAGTGGCTGCTCATCTCGCGGATCATGTCGTTGAAGCGGTCGAGGTTGGCGTCGTCGAGCGGCGCGTCGACTTCGTCCAAGAAACAGAAGGGGCTCGGCTTGGTTAGAAAGATCGCGAACAGCAAGCTCACCGCGGTCAGCGCCTTCTCACCGCCGGAGAGCAGGGTGATCGACTGCAACTTCTTTCCCGGCGGCTGAACGATGATGTCGACGCCGGTTTCGAGAAAGTCGTTCTCATCGGTGAGCACCAGCTTGGCTTTGCCGCCGCGGAACAGGCGTGGGAAAATGATCTCGAACTTCTCGTTGATCGCTTCGAAACTCTCCTTGAAACGGAGCCGGCAGATGCGGTTCAATTTAACGATGGTCTGCTGCAGGTCGGCGATGGACTTTTCCAGATCTTCCTTTTGCTGGCTCATGAACTGGAAGCGGGTGGTGAGCTCTTCGTACTCGCCGATGGCGGCGAGGTTGACTTCGCCCATGCGCTCCAAGCGGCCGCGCAATTCTTCGATATCGAGCAGCAGTTGATCGCGCGACGGTTGGTCGTCGCCGTCATTGGCGCTCAGGCTGAGCAAATCGGTGTCGTACTTCTCGCGCAGGTTGTCGGCCAGGTGCTGCAGGTGGAGGCGCTTTTCGGCCAGCGCCAATTGTATCCGGCCGCGCTCTTCCTGGCTGGCTTCACCCTGGGGGCGCAACTCTTTGATGGTCTCGCCGATCTCGGCCAACAGCATGGAGATGGTCCGGTACTGTTGGCGGTCAGCTTGCAGCCGGTTTTCCAACTCCTGGAGTGCTTCCTTGGCGCCGCTGAGGGAGGCTTCGATCTGCGCCAAGGCCAAGGTGATGTCACCCCGTTGGCGTTGGCAGTCGGCGCCGCGGCTCTGCCAACTGGCGATCTCCTGGGCGGTGTCGGCTTGTTGCTTCAAACGGTTGGCCAGGTTGGCGTGGGTGTTCTCGCGCTTTTCGCCCAAGGCCGCGTTGCGGATGCGCGATTGGGTCACCGCCGCTTCGGCGCTCTCGACGGCGCCGCGCAGGTTGGCGAAGCTCGCCTGTTTTTCCGCCAGGGACACTTCGCCAGTGAGTTTTTGTCCGCTGCGCTCCTCGATCATTTCACGGTTGCGTTGCAGCTCGTCGCGGAGATTTTCCAGCGCCGCGCTGAGATCGCTTTGTTCCTGGCCGAGGGCGTCGAGGGTGCGGCTCAACCGTTCATGTTCCTGGCTGGCGGCGCGATTTTCATGTTCCAAGCGCACCCGGTCCAGTTCGAGGCGATGGATCTCGTTGCTCAATATAGTTTTGCGGGTTTCGGCCTGCTCCAACTGCGCTTTGAGTTTTTCGAATTCGCTTTCCTCATCGGGAAGCTTCGCCGCCAAGTCGGCGAGCATGGTGCCCAACTCGCGAATGCGCCGGCGCTGGGTCAGCAGGTTGCCTTCCAGCGGCGTGGTGCTGCCGCCGGTGACCGTACCCATGGAGTCGATCACTTCGCCGTCCGGCGTAACGATGGTGCAGTAATAGCCGTTGCGGTTCCACAGCGCCAGGCCGGAGGTCAGGTTGGGCACCACGACGACATCCGAGAGCAAATACTCGGCGACTTCGCGATAGCCATCCTTGATCGAAACCATGTCGAGGAGCGGCGCGATCACTTCGGCTTCGCTCACGGGCAGCGGCTTTTGCTGCGCGTGGCGCAGTTGCAGCGGGATGAAACTGCCGCGGCCGGAGGCCTGTTGCTTGAGGTATTCAATTGACTCGACGCCTTCGTCGTGGCCCTTGACGATGACGTATTGGAGCCGGTCGCCCAACACCGCGGTTAGCGCTTTTTCGTACCGTTCCGGCGCTTCGATCACTTCGGCGACCAAGCCATAGATGCCGTTGGGCGACACCGCCTGCTGCTTCTTGAGCATGATCGCGCGCACGCCCTCTTGATAGCCTTCGTAATTGCGCTGCAAGTCCTCTAGGGACAGCAGCCGCGAGCGGTTCTCTTGAATCTCGGACTTGAGGCCGTCGATGCGCCGCTGTTGCTCCTCGCGTGCCTGGCTCAAGGTCTGGATCGACGCGTTCACCATGGTCGATTCAAGGGAGCGCTCGCGCAGCTCGTCGACGCAGCCGTTGAGCGCCAGTCCGGTTTCCTCGCGCCGCTCGGTGCATGCGCTCAAAGCCTGCGCCGCCTGAGCCGATTCGGTTTGGCAGCGGCCGAGCTCGTTGGCGATTTCGCTCTGGCGCTTGTCCTTGGCCATGCTGTCGTTTTTCAAATAGGCGATCTGGTTGGCGGCGTCGATGAGCGCGCTTTTCTCGCGCTCGATGTCCTCTTGCAGTTTGCGGATCTGTTGTTGGAGGCCGCCCAGTTCGGTTTCGCGCTCGCGCAGAAAAGTTTCTTCGAACAAGGACAGCTGAATGAAACTGTCCTTGGCTTTGCTCAGCTCTTCGATTTCCTGGACCAGGGTTTTTAATCGTTCGCCGACCGTGGAGAGGGCGATCTTGGCTTCGTTTTCGGTTTGTTCAAGCTGTTCGAGATCGCGCCGGAAAAATTCGCACTTCTGCTCATCGGTCTGGATCTGCGTGCGCCGTTGGAAAACCGTTTCCTGTTGGGCGCCGATCGCCTTGTCGGCTTCCATGAGCGATAACCGCACCGATTCGTTTTCGGCTTCCTTACCATGGAGCATGGCCAGGTGTTCGGCCAAGCGGTCTTCGACCTGGGTCAGCTGGCTCTCTTGTTGGGCGATCTCACTCTGCAGGGCGTCGCGTTGGATCGCCGTGAAAGCGAAATCCTTTTCGCGCAGCTCAGCTCTGAGGGCACGGTAGCGTTCGGCCTTTTTCGCCTGCAACTCCATGGTGCGAATCTGGCGCTCGATCTCGCGCACGATGTCACTGACGCGCAAGAGATTTTGCTGGGTGCGTTCGAGTTTTTTCTCGGCCACCAGCTTGCGGCTCTTGTACATGCTTGTGCCGGCCGCTTCTTCGATCAAGCCGCGCCGCTCTTCCGGTTTGGAGTTGACCAGCTCGTCGACCTTGCCTTGCTCGACAATGGAGTATGCCTTGCTGCCGACGCCGCTACCTAGGAACAGTTCGATGACATCCTTTAGCCGGCAGATGGTTTTGTTGATGGCGTACTCGGATTCGCCGGAACGGAACAAACGGCGGGTGACCATGATCTCAGCCAAGTTGCTGTATTCGGCCGGACTGCGACCATCTTCATTATCGAAGGTGATCGATACCTCGGCCATGCCGGTGGGGGGTAGAGTTTCGCTGCCGGCGAAGACCACGTCTTCCATTTGATGGCCACGCAAATGGCGCGCGCTCTGCTCGCCCATGGCCCAGCGCAGGGCGTCGACGATGTTGGACTTACCGCAGCCGTTCGGGCCGACGACCGCCGTGACGCCCGGGTTGAACTCCACGGCCGTCTTCTCAGCGAAGGACTTAAAACCAACCATTTCAAGGCGTTTAAGGCGCATAGCTCGTTCTAGTTTAGGTAACTATTTGGCAGATGCGGGAAGCCAAATCTGTCGCTACTATTTCATAGCCGATGGGGGGTGTCAAGAATAAATTACAAGATACGGTGTGGGGTGTTGATAAGTCACCACTATATGTTGAATCTACGCGTTCTCTGGCTGGCTTAACGAAGCCAGCTGTGGGTAACTGTCGGCTTCGACTTCTCGGTTCGGGGGGCTTATTGTTCGAGAAGCTCGGTATTCCAGTAGGATGCGTCGACGGTGTTAAGGAATGGCGTCCATTCCTTGTAGCGCGACAGGCTAAAGGTCTGCTGCATGAACGGTGTCCACTGCGGCCGCACCGGGGTGCGCGCCAAGAGCATGCCGGCCTGTTGTGGTGTCCGGCCGCCCTTACGCCGGTTACATTCATGGCAGGAGCAGACGACGTTTTCCCAAGTGGAGACGCCGCCCTGGGAGCGCGGTATCACATGATCGAGATTGAGCTCCTGGCGCGGCAGCCGGCGGTGGCAGTACTGGCAGGTGAGTTTGTCGCGGGCGTAAATATTGAAGCGGCTAAACCGCACCTGGCGCTTGGGCACGCGGTCGTAGGCCACCAGTAAAATGACTCGTGGTACACGAATTACCCGGTTGACCATGCCTATAGTTTCGTCATGGGCCGAGATCGATAGATCGCTCCAGCTGTCGAAGTCGAAGGTTTGATATTGCTCGTTGACCGCTTTGGCGATGCCTTGGTAGAGCAGCACGAAGGCGCGCTTTACCGAGGTCACATGAATCGGCATGTAGGACCGATTGAGAATCAGGACCTTGGTGTGGAGGATCGAAAAACCTGGCGCGGTGGCTGATTGAATCATGGTCAGCTTTCGTCACACAGAATGATGCCGATCGGGTCGCCGGTACTTTTTTGAAGGTACCGGGCTGCCGCGCCATTGTCAATTTGACCTGGCGTCAGCACGGCGCTCCATCTTGATCTCACCGGTGATTTCTTTTATAACTTAGCTCAACTACTTGCTCTTTTGCTATCCGTCGGTTGCGCAACTTTACGCGTGGCCCGCCCCGAAGCGAACCCACCGGCAGCGTCAGAAGTTTAGTGTCAGCGCAAAAATATGAAACAAGAAATCATCATCAATTCCACACCTCAGGAAAGCCGCATCGCGATCATGGAAGATGGCCTGTTGGCCGAGTTTTTCGTCGAACGCAAAGAAGAAATGGGCGTCGCCGGCAATATTTACAAAGGTAAAGTCGCCCGGGTGCTGCCCGGCATGCAAGCGGCGTTTGTCGAGATCGGCATGGACAAGGCGGGCTTTCTCCAAGCCTCGGATTTCTCCGCCCTGGACGACGTTCACCTGATCAGCCCGTCCGGCGACGATGTCGAGTTCGAAGACGGGCCGCCGCCCACGCCCAATCCATCGCGCCACCTGCCGCTGGAAAAACAGCTGTCGCGCGGCGAAGAGGTGCTGGTGCAAGTTGCCAAAGACCCGCTGGGCACCAAGGGCGCGCGGGTGACCTCGCACATCTCGCTGCCGGGCCGCTACATGGTCTTCATGCCGGGCAACAAGCATATCGGTATCTCGCGGCGCATCGAGAGCGACGAGGAGCGTAAGCGGCTCAAGGAGATCGCCCAGTCGCTCGGCACCGAAGAGGGCGGCTTCATTTTGCGCACCGCCTGTGAAGGCTTGAGCAAGCGCGAGATTCAGCGCGACCTGGGCTTCTTGCAAAAGCTTTGGAAGAGCATTCAGAAAAAAGCCGAAGAGGCGCCGTCGCCGTCCTTGATCCATCAGGATCTCGATCTCATCGCTAGGGCGATTCGCGATTTTTTCACCACCGACACCGAGCAGGTGTTGATCGACTCGCCAAAAGACCACCGGCGCATCGTCGATTTCGTGCGCCACTTCATGCCGCGCTTGAAGTCGAAGATCAATCTTTACGGCGAGAAGGAACCGCTGTTCGAGCAGTTGGGCATCGAGGAGAAACTCACCAAGGCGCTCGACCCGCGCGCCTGGCTGCGCTCGGGCGGCTACATCATCATCGAGCGCACCGAGGCGCTGACCGCCGTCGACGTCAACACCGGCCGCTTCGTCGGCAAGCGCAATCAGGAAGAGACGATTATTAAAACCAACCTCGAAGCGGCCCAGGAAGTTTGCCGGCAACTACGGCTGCGCAACGCCGGCGGCCTGATCATCATCGATTTTATCGACATGGAGAAAGAGGCCAACCGCAAGAAGGTCTACGATACGCTCAAGGAAGCGCTGAAAAAAGATAAGGCGCGCACCAATATTTTAAAAATCTCCGAGTTGGGCTTGGTCGAGATGACCCGCCAGCGCACCCGCGAGAGTTTGGAAAACCAACTGCTGCGCTCCTGCCCGCACTGCGACGGGCGCGGCCGGATCAAATCGCCGGTGACGGTGGCCTACGATGTGCTGCGTGCCATCAAACGCCATCACGCCGACATGAACAACGGCCGCAACATCGTCGTGCGTTTGCACCCCGATGTCGCCAACTTTCTCTACGATGAGAAAAACAACAGCCTGGAAAATCTAGAGGAAGAGATCAATCACCGCATCATCATCAAGGCCAGCCAAGAGCTGCACCAGGAGAAGTATGAGATCTCAGAATCTTAAGACTCGGATGATTTAACCACAAAGAGCACAAAGGGCACAAAAAATCGGAATCGTCGGGGCGGGTTTCAAACCCGCCCTTTTAGTTTTTTGGCCAGGCATGGATGTCGCCGTCCTTGCGCAGTTTCTTTTTGTCGTAAACTTCGTAGTGGGTAAACGCGCTGATCGGCCGGCGCGGTTTGGCTTTGGGCCAGCTGCGGGCGTGGCCGATGGGCATGACCCAGAGTAGGCGCAGCTCGTTTGGTACTTTGAACATCTTTCTCAGCTCCGGTTCAACTTCTTCGCGCACCGATACCCATACCGTGCCCAAGTTCATACTGGCGGCGGCGAGCATGGCCTGCTGGACGGCGTTGGCGATGCTCGCTTGAAAAAGTTTCTCCCGGTCGGCGGGCTGGCGGGTGGTTAGGTAAACTTGCTTGCTGCGCGCCTCGCCGCAGACTAGCACCAGCACGCTGACATCGCCGACGTAGTCTTTTTTCAATCCTTTGTAGTGCACCGGGTCTTCTTTTTTGCGGTCGCGCCATTCTTGAGAATAGATCTCGCGCACCTGCTTCATCTTTTTGCGGTCTCGGGTGACGACGAACTCCCAGGGCTGAGTGTTGGCGCCGGACGGGGCCCAGCGCGCCGCTTCCAAAATCATTTCCAGCTGGCCGTCAGTAACTTTGCCGCTCTTGTAGACGCGCACACTGCGCCGGTGGCGAATGATGTCTAAGAGATTTTCCGTATCCAAGGTCGCTCCATTTCACGGCGTAGAATTAGTTGACAGAAACCTGGCTGCGCCGGCCGAACCACCAGGCGACAAAAATCAGCGGCGCCAGCACCAGGGTCATGAGCAATGTGACGGCGGAGGCCTTGTTGATGCTACCGCTGAACCAGTAGCTCCAGATCACCGCCGGCAGGGTGATGTTGTCGTGCACGGCCAAGAAAACCGCGGCGGTGAGTTCACGGTAGACCAGGAGCGCCGTCCAGATCCAGACTGAAAAGAGCGTGGGCCGAATCAGCGGAAACAGTATCCGCCAGGCGGTGCGGGCGGTGGACAGGCCGGAGACGAAGGCGGCTTCTTCGAGCTCGCGGTGGATTTGCAACAGCGAGCCGTTGAGCGCCCGGGTGGCGAACGCCAGGCGCGCCACGGTGTAGACAATGGCGATGATCCACACTGAACCGTAGAGCGGAATGCTTGTGCCGATGACGAACAGCGCCAGCAACAAAGCGCCGATGGCAAGGATGACTTCGGGCAACGCTTGCGGCAGGAACGCCGCGAATTCCAGCAAATAGCGCAGCCGGCTGCGCGAGCGCACGATCAGCCAGGAGAGCGCGAAGGCGAGCAGCAGGACCGCCAGCGGCACTACCGCCACCAGGATGGCGGTGTTTTTCAGACCGCGCAGCACCAACTCCCAGTCCATCGAGTAGAAATGGGTGAGCGAAAGATGCTTGAACGCCTCCATGGACGGCGGCACGAAATAGGGCGTGGTGGCGGCGTAGGCGATCAGTAACAGCGGCAGCAGCTTCGAGAACAGCGCGTAGAGTAAGATGAAAGCCCAGGCAGCGAGCGACCAATGGCCGAGCGGGATTAAGGTCGGTTTGTAGCCCTTGCCGGTGACTACTTCGAAGCGGTGGCCTTGGCGCAGCACCTGGCTGTACCACAGCGTCAGCAGGCCGGCGACGACGATCATTAGGGCGCCGACCACGCCGGTGATGCCGTACTCTGGCAGGCCGGCGCCCTGGGGATGAACTTTGAGATAGATAAACGTGCTGAGCAGATAGACGCGGTTGCCCAGGCCCAAGATCGCCGGAATATCGAAAGTGGCGATGCCGATGGTGAAAATGTAAATCACCGCCGCCAGGATGCCCGGCCAGGCGAGCGGCAGGGTGATGCGCCGGATGATTTTCGCGAAGCCCATGCCATGGACCCGCGCCGCTTCTTCCAAGGACGGATTCATGGCGCGAAACATTTGCGAAGTCAGGATGAATGCCAGGGCGGCCAGGCTTAGCCCCTGGACGAAGCCCATGCCAATGGGCGTGGCGATGTTGATCGGTCCTTGGTCGAGGTTGAAGAGATCGACTAGCCAGCGATTCAAAAAACCGATGCGCGGATGGGCGATCAGCGTCCAACCCATGGCGGTGTAGATTCCCGGAATCAATAAACCGAGTGTCATGATCGCGTAGAGCAGCGTCTTACCCGGCAAAGTCGTCCGTTCCACTAGCCAGGCGACGGGCAAGCCGAATAGCAGAGCGACCATGGTCGCGGTGATCGTGAAGATCAAAGTGTTGACCGCCACGCCGACGATAAACGGATCGGCGAACACCTCGTAGTAATTGGCCAGCGTGTAGATCGCGCTGGGCGTGCCGAGGGCGCCCTTTTGCACGCTGACCCAGAACATGGCGATGACGAGCACGAAGATGACCGCCATCGGCAGGGCGGCAAGCGACAGCAGCGCCGACGAGGTTTGCGTGCCGGCGAGAATGCTTCGTAGGCGAGAGGAGGTCATAAAGATTCAAATGATTGAGTCATGGAGTGTTGGAGTTATGGGTCGGAGGGGATGAGCCCAACATTCCAATAATCCATCACTCCATTCTTCTGATTCTGCTGAAAAACCCTCTTGCATTTGATATTCGCGTTAGAAGACGCTCGGTCGCTTCTGAGTAACTCCGCGTAATAAAAAAGTTTCTTTCACCGGATCAATTTCACCGCGTCTGAATTTGAAATTTGCAATGAGGTTTTTCAGCAGAATCTCTTCTTACTTCTGCCGCAGGATGCCTTCGAGCTCTTTCTGGATCGCGGTGTAGTCTTTGAATGACGCCAGCCATGCCGGCGAGTTGATGATGATCTTGCCCTTGGCGGCGCGCACGATGTCGAGCTCGCGCTTGGTCTGGGAGCCGGGGAACAGGTGCAAGTCCAGGCCGTCGATGCGCCAGAGCAGCTCCTGGCCTTCGGCGCTCATGAGATAGTGAATCATCAGCGCGCCGGCGTTGGGCGAGCGCGAGTTTTTCGGCACCGCGGCGTAGCGCATATGCAGCACGGTGCCTTCTTCCATGACCGTGTGGCCCACCGGCGCGCCGGTGCGCTTGGCGACATTCACGTCGTTGCCGCCGCAGGTAAACGCCAGCATGATGAATTCACCGCTGGTGATGCGCTCGACCTCGCCGCAGCGCATCAGTCCGGCGATCTGTTTGGACAGCTTGCGGGTGAAGTCGACCATTTTCTCCCGGCCGAGAAAATCCGGCGTGGCGAACTCGCGCATGCCGGCGGCGTAGGGGGTGGAAGCGATCTTGCCTTTCCACTTGGGGTTGAGCACGTCGTCGATGCGCTTGGGGATATCGTTGCCCTTGACCGCGTTGGTGTTGTACTGCACGCCGACCACCGCGGTGGCGACCGCCACATGGGTGCCGTCGGCGGCGATCGGGTTGAACTTGCCCTCGCTCGCCGGCTTGTCCTGGATGAATTGATTATAAGTCATTTGCTTGAGCGCCTTGCCGTTCAAGCCATCGAGCATCGCCTGGGCGTTGCCGAGATACACATCGGTGCTCGCCGGTTGCCCGGCGGCACCCTCTTGAATGATCCGCAGCATCAACGCCTGCATATCGGGGCCCGGCGTGTACTGGCCCTTCAAGTCGAGCTTATATTTTTTGTTCATGTTGGCGACGATTTCCTTGAATCCCTCGCTGCCGCCGAAACTTGCCTGGCCCCATTGGCCGCGCAGGGTGCCTTCCTTGCGCGCGCCTTCGATGAGCTCGTTGAGCGTGGTGGCGCCGAGTTGGTCGGCGCTGGCTAGCAGTGCCAGTAAAACTACCGTGAGTCGGACGATCATAGGAACCTCCTGAGAATTAAGTTTCGCGGCGGGGAAACACCATGATGTCGGCCGCGTCGATTGCGAATCGGATTATACCGTCCCGCTGCTCCGGTAAGCTGCGGTTCTTGCCCAACAGCTGCCGGCCATTGGCCTCGGCGCAGTAGGTAAACTGATCGCCGAGGAAAGTGGTGGAGACCAGCTTGCCATCGAAGCCGTTGGTTTGGGTTGCGCCATCCACCGCCCGGAGATTTTCCGGCCGAAAGCCTAAGCGCACTTTGTCGCCGCTCTTGGCGCTGGACTCCACTTGCAGTCTGCCGATGGGCGAATCGGCGACGCCAGCGGCGACGATCTCGCCGTCGAGCCAGTTGACCGAGCCGAAGAAGTCGGCGACATCGGAACTATTCGGCTGGTGATAAATCTGCGCCGGCGTGCCCACCTGCAACAACTCGCCGGCCTGCATGAGCGCGATCTTGTCGGCAATCGCCATGGCTTCGACTTGATCGTGGGTGACGTAGAGCACGGTGGAGCCCAATTGTTTGGCGAGCTCGCGAATCCGCCCGCGCACATCTTCGCGCAAGCGGGCGTCCAAGTTGCTCAGCGGCTCGTCCATTAACAGCAAGCGCGAGCTCACTGCAATCGCGCGCGCCAGGGCGACGCGCTGCTGTTGGCCGCCGCTCAACAAGGTCGCTGGCCGGTCCGCCTGTTCTTCCAGCTGGACTAAGCGCAGCACTTCTTTGACCCGGTTGGCGACTTCATTTTTGGCGATACGCTGTAAGCCTTCCGCCAATGGCAGGGCGATGTTTTGCGAAACCGTAAGATGGGGCCAGACGGCGTAGGATTGAAACACCATGCCGAGCTTGCGTTGCTGCGGCGGAATCCAAGTGGGCGGCGTATCCGATGAGACGATTCTGCCGTCGATGCGCACCTCGCCGCCGTCGGGAACTTCCAGGCCGGCGATGCAGCGCAAGAGCGTGGTCTTACCCGAACCGCTGGCGCCGACGATAACGAACAGCTCGCCCTCGGCGATTTCCAAGTCGAGCGACTTGATCGCCGCCACCACGCCGTCGCTGACGGTGAACCGTTTGTGCAGGTGGCGGATCGAGATCATTGGCAGTTCCCAGTTGGCAGTTGTCAGTTCCCAGTTGGGGTCAACTGACCACTGACAACTGGGAACTGACCACTATGGGGTGGACGGTGGTGCGGGGGGGTCAATGATACTCGGCGCCGGGCAGCGGGTTGCCCAACGCTTCTTCCAAGGTCGTCGCCCGGCTCCATTCGTTGGCCGGGCGGCTCTTGCCGTCGGTGCCGATCTGATCCATGGCGGCGTAGATTTCGATTTTGTAACCATCGGGATCGTAAAACTCGACGCCGGGGTTGCCGCCGGGGCCGCGCCGGCCCTCGTAGAAAATCGTCACGCCCTTGGCCTTCAAGAACTCGCGGATCTTGAATAGCTCGGAGACGGTGGCGACTTCCAGCGCCATATGGTCGAAGCCGACTTCGCCGCGTTTGGGCAATTGGGTTTTTTCCGTCGCTTGCATCAAGGCGATGGTGTGATGGTCGTTGGCGTTACGGAAAAACACCATGCCGCCCTCATTTTTATCGGAATACTTAAAGCCCATGATCTCGGTCCAGAACTTGGACGTGCGCTCGATATCGCTGCACGCGTAAACGATATGGCCGATCTTTTTAATATTGATGGGAGATTTCTCTGACATGACTGTGCTCCTTTCGTTGACTTAACGGCGTCTCGACGCCGGTGTTTTTTGGTAGGCGATTTCTAGCATGGAAAAATTGCCAAGGCAAAGCTAATTCGCCCCGCGCGGCAGGCTGGTCCGGCTTAACGGCGGGTCAGTTTGGCGATGATCTTGTGGCTGTAGTTACGCACGCTGGCGAGATTCATCGAGCGCCGCTTGAGCATGTCCAGGCGGATCATTTTCCACTGAATGCTTTTGGCCAGCGACTTGCGCTCGCCCTCGTCTTCGACATGCTTGAGCAAGTCTTCAAGTATTCGAATGTCTTTCATGAGCTCGGCTTCCGGCGGCAGGACATGGGCGTTTTTCAGCACATGGTAGGCCATGCGCAAGTCTTCCGGCAGCTGGCTGTAATCTTCCAGCTCCAGCGGCTTGCCCTTGCCGGCGAGGTCGTCGAACTCGCCCTTACGTTGGGCTTCCTGAATGCGCTGCTCGGCCAACCGTTCGATGAAACCGACGGCGCCGGTGGGCTGGGTGGGACGTCTGAAAGCCATGGGAGGATTTAAAAATAAAAAAACTTCAAGCTGCGGCTACGGCTTCCAGCCCTGCTTGTTGAGTTGTTGCTCGGCCTGGATGGCGAAGCTGAAATCGTAAGCGCGCTTGATCGGCACGACTTCATTGACGTCGGCGACTTGGGCGACGATGGCGAGGTCGTTTCTCTGGCTCTGTTCGTCGACATAGCCGTTTTTGGTAAAGGTGCCGACCAGGTCGTCGTACATGCGCGTCGACAAAGTTTTATCGAGCTCGCTGAACTTCGCGATGGCGGCGATGGTGTTATCGCGCTCGGTGCGGGCGACGCGCAGCCCTTTAACTACGGCGCGGACGAAGCCGGCCAGCTGCTTGGGCTGTTCCTTCATGAAGCGCTCGGAGGTGGCGAAGGTGCCCCAGGAGTTTTTCACTTCCTTGCCGATGAAGACCAGATCGCGCATGCCTTGGTCCAAGGCCGCGTAGCGTTCCTCCGGGCTGACGATGGCGGCGTCGACGGCGCCCGACAACAGCGACGGCAGCCGGTTCACCGGTCCGGGATCGATCAGCACGATGTCCTTGGGGATATTGTTCTTGGTCAAAATATTTCTAAACATGAACGCCGCGATGGAGGCGACGCCGGTGGTGGCGACTTTTTTGCCGCTCAAGTCGCGCAAGGTCTTGATGTTGGGCCGGGCAACGATCCATTGCAGCACTTGATCGTTGAACGCGAGCACGGTGCGCAGCGGCGCGTTGCCCTTGGAGATGGCGACCAGGGCGCTGCTGCCGGAGCCGGAGAACTGCACCGCGTTGGCGATCAAGGCTTGCAGGCCGGCGGCGTTTTGCATGAAGGTCAGTTTCAGCTCAAGCCCTTCCTCGCGCATGTAACCGCGTTCCTGGGCGATCACCAACGGGACATATTGAAACGCCTTCGAGGTCAATGCCGCGGTTACGGTGTCGAGGGCCGAGGCCGCTGGGGCGGACGCCATGACCGCCACGGCGAGAAGAAATAAATTACCGATATTGCGCATTGATCGACTCCTGGAACTTGGCACGTAGGTTTTGCCAATCATACTGGCGTCGGGAAAAAAATCCAGGGCGCGTTGAGTATTTGCTTCGATGTCGGCGCTTACGGCCGCCAGCCGCTGCGGTTGAGCTGCTGGTCGATCTCCAGCGCCGAGCTGAAATCGTAGGCGCGATTGAGCGGGATGGTTTCATTGACGCCGGCGACCTGGGCGATGATCGCGAGATCGTTTCTTTGAGTTTCTTCGTCGACGGTGCCGTTGGCGGTGAAGGTGTTGATCAGATCGTCGTACATGCGCGCGCCGGTGGCGCGTGGCAGCTTGGTGAATTTGGCGAAGGACGCCACCGCGCCTTCGCGATCGCGGCGCAGCAGGCGCAGCGCTTTCAAAGTCGCGCGCATGAAGCCCGTGGCGAGCTTGGGCTGTTCTTTCATGAAGCGGTCGGAGGTCGCCACCGTACCCCAGGAGTTTTTTACCTCGTTGCCAAAATAAAGAATCTCCTTCAGCCCCTGGTCGAGGCCGGCGTAGCGGTCCTCGTTGCCGACGATCATGGCGTCGATGGCGCCGGAGTGGATCATCGCCAAGCGATTACCGGTGGGCATGGTGATGAAGGTGATATCTTTGCTCGGATCGATGCCCTGCTTGGGTGCCAGCTGGCGAAACATGAAAGTTGCCGCCGAAGCCAGGCCGGTGATACCCAGCCGTTTGCCTTTCAAGTCCTTAAAGCCGGCGATTCCCGGCCGGGCGATCATCCATTGGTGCACTTTGTCGTTGACCGCCAGGACCGTTTTGAGCGGCGCGCCGCCTTTGGCGACGGCGACCAGGGCGCTGGTGCCGGCGCCGGAGTACTGAATCGCGCCCGAGACCAAGGCCTGCAAGCCGGGCGTAGTTTGCATCATGACGATGCGCAGGTCGAGACCTTCTTCCTTCAAGTAGCCGCGTTCCTGGGCCAGGGGAAAGATCACATACTGAAACGAGCGCGTGGTCAGCGCCAAGTGGATCGGTTCGAGATTCTGCGCCTGGGCTGGCAGGGCGGCGCAAAGCGCGAGCAGTATCGTCAAGATAGCGCCGGTCATTGTTCTCTCCGTAATCAACCGTGGGTGTTAGCGCTGGTAGAGTTGTTTAACAAATCCCGAAGCTTCGACTTCGCGCACCAGGCTGTTGTCGATGAAGGAATTGGGATCGGCGCCGGCGAGCTTGGGGTTCTTTGGCGCCAGGTCGTCGAGCAGGGTCTTCACGCCGTCGGGGGTAACGGCGAGATTTTCCGGGTACATGGGCGCGAAATCCCGATAGGCGCGCTCCAGGCTTTCGTTGTCGGTAATGCGCATCTTCTTGCTGAAGATCGCCTTGGTCGCTTCTTTTTGGGTCTTGATAAAATGCACCGCTTCCATCATGGCGCGGGTGAAGCGCAACAGCACCGGCCGCCTGGCTTTGATGATCGCCTCGCGGCTGAGGACGGCGTTGTACCAGAAGGGGATTTTCAAACCGATGAAACTGGTGAGCGTGCGAAAGCCCAACTTTTCCGCCTCGCGGGTAAACGGCTCGGCCATGGAGGTGAATTGAATGACGCCTTTCGATAGCGCCGCGAAGCGTTCCGGCGCCGCGCCGATGGAAAAGATTTTCACGTCCTTGTCCGGATCGATGCCGAGTTTTCTGAGCGCCAGCCGAATGCCTAGATCGGAGGTGCTGCCCAGGCGGTTGACGCCGCCGCTTTTGCCTTTCAACTGCTCAATGCTGGTGACGCTTGGTACCGTGACCAGATAGTCGGGAAAGCTCGGCACCATACCCAAGATCATCACCGTATCGGCGCCGCCAGTGCGGGTCGGCACCACGCTGGTGACCGAAGTGACGGTGACATCGAGCTCGCCGGACATCAGCGCCTGCATGGCGATGGGGCTGGCGCTGATGCTGATCACCTCGCCGTTGAGTCCATGTTTGGCCAGCAGCTTGCGCTCTTCGACCACCCAGATTGGCGCGTTGGTCGGCGTTGCGCCGGCCCAGGCGATGCGGATGCGCTCCTGGGCTTGGCCATTGTCGGTCAACATCGCCATCGTCATTGTCAAAACAACCACGAAAATTGCCATAGTTCGCCTCACATCCATAGTTCGAAGGAACCTTAAGTTAGCTCCCGGTTATCCGTCAAGAATAAACTTCAGCGCTTTGGCTAGATATGCTATTCTTAGCTCCATGATGAAATTAAGTTTAGTCTTGTCCGGGTTGATCGGTTTGTCCGGCTGCGCGACCCAGAACGTCACCCGCAGTGGCACCCTCTTGTCGAGCTTGACCCAGTATCACAGCGAGATGCAATCGCTCGCCAGTTCGTCCCGCTGGCCGGAGCGGCAGCGCTCCGCCGGCAGCTTGAAGACCATCATCACCGGTACCGTGGGTGCGTCGCCGGAGTTCTACCGGTTGGTCGATCTCGATCTGCGCAAGCGCGAATTCAGTGCCGCCATGCGCGATACCAATATCCGGCCCGACCGGCTGCGCGAAATGCAGGACGAGTTGGCATCCATGGACGAAGAGATCGCCGCCCTCAAACCGGTGGTCAAGACCCAACTCACCGCGGTGGCGAGTCATGAGCCGAGCGACCGCATCGAAAACGCCGCCGCTCTCGGTCTGCTCGGCATGGCGGTGGATAATTTTTCCGCCGGCGCGGCGCAGCGCGGCCTCGAATCACCGTCGACCCGAGTGGGGCCTTATATCGTTACCGACCTGGGTTCGTTCTCCACCGTGCGCACCCCCGAGGGACAATCCCATCGCTGCACGGTCTTTAGCCTGCCTGAGGAAGGCGGCGGGGTGCGGTGCGAGGCGGTGAGATAGTAATGGAGAATGGAGAATTGATATTTGAGAATGATCGGACTGTGATCTATCCGAGGTTAGTGTCCAGGGCGCTGATTGCTTGCACTGGATAAATCGATGCGTTTGCGGATTATCTTGATCCTGGCGATCGCCGTGGTCGCACTTGGGAAGCTCAACAGCTCGCGCGACGAATTAACCGTACTCTATCATCAGAAAATTTCCGATCCAGCAACCATCCGCGACTATTTCGCGGCCCAGCCGATTCGCAAGTTGCAATTGGGCGCGGGAAGCAACTACGTGAAAGGTTGGCTCAATAGCGACATCGAGCCAAAAAGTGGCGGCATATATCTCGATGCCAGCGCCAACTATCCATTCCCGGACGGCTCGATTCAGTATATTTTCGCTGAGCACTTGATCGAGCATCTGCCGTGGGAAGGCGGACTTAAAATGTTGCAAGAGTGCCGTCGCTTGCTTGCGCCAGGTGGCAAGATTAGAATTGTTACACCTAACCTAACCCAATTCGTCCGTTTGGTGAGCGGCGATTTGACCGCTGAGGATCGCAAAGCCGCCGAGGCAACCCGGCGCCTGTTCGCTTGGCCTGAGACGCCAGTGGTGCCGGCTTACGTGTTCAATAAGACTATGCGCGAGTGGGGCCATCAGTTCATTTATGACCCCGCGACATTGAGAAAGACCTTCGAGTTGGCTGGTTTTACCGAGGTCAAAGAGCGTCGGATCGGCGATCAAACCGACCCGGTCTTTAAGGAAGTGGAATTCAGGACGCGCGCCCAAGGCGAGGATCTATGGTTCACCAATAGTTGGGGGGCCATGGTGTTTGAAGCGGGGCGATAGCGATGGGAAATTGATAATTGATAATTGAGAATGTTCGGATTGCGCTTTTCTGCAAATTAAATATCTAGAGCGTTGATTGCATTTACCAGTTCGGTTTCCGACATCTCTTTGAGTTCCCACCACAGTTGTAAAATATTTTCGGTTTTGGTTTTGCCGTAGACCGGCTCGACGGTTTGGCGGAACTTGGTTTTGACGTCATCGTCGCCCATCGGCTTGTTCGGGTGGCCCAGCGGGTCGCGCGGCCAGAGGTCGATGACGCGGCCGGCGTTGGTGGTCGCTTTGACCTTCATGGAAATCGTTTTCGGATAGAGGGCATCGACTTCTTGATCGAGACTGACGGAGATCAGGTTCATCAAGGGGCGCAACCCGGCATCGCGGTAAGCTGACTCTTCGAAGGCGGCCAGCGTGATAGTGCCGTCGACTAAGACCTTGGCGAAAATATAGGGCAGGCTGTGATCCGCGGTCTCGCGGGTTTGGGGATCCCATTTCTCCGGTTCGCTGCCGATCTCGGTGTAGCAGAAAGTGTAAACGCCGATTTCAATCTCGCGCAGCTCTTGCCAATTCACTTTGCCGCGCAGCTCCAGTGCGGCCCACACCGGCAGTTGGCCGTTATATTCCACCGGCCAATATTTCAAGCGGGTCACCGGCGATTGAAAGGAGCCGCCTTCGGTGGGCAAAGGCGTTAGTTCGAACGGTCGGTGATCAAATCCCACAATCCATGCTTGCCTTCAAAAGGCTTATCCGCGCCGGTCATGCCTTCGCTAGCGAGCAGCGCGGCGAACATGCCATTGCGCGCGGCGTAGGCGGTGGCGACGCCTTTCCAGAGTGACAGTTCGCCGGCGCGGGTGTTACGCATGGGGAGGTTGGCCACGGCGACGATGGCGATCGCCTCGGCGATCTGCTCCCACGATAGCTCCAACAAATGGCCGACTCCGGCGGCGACGCCGATGCCGACGGCGAAACCTTGATCCCAACCCTTGTAGCGCAGTTGGGTGGCGTCGCTCAGTCGCATAAATAGTTCGTAGGCGATGACCAGGCTTTCGATCAGCCGCTTGCCGTCGGCATCGGCCGACTCGGCGATGGCGAGAAAGGCGCCCAAACAATCGCTCGGATGGCCGCCGGGATACTCGTCGTTGAAATCGAGATTGCGGATCATTATTGAGTTCACGAAGGCCGCGCTCTCGGCGCTGGAAGTGACGCCATGACAAATGATCCGTCCGGGATGTTTAAGCGGCGCCGCGCCGCGCGCCAAACGCAGCCCCATCCGTGCCGGCTCGCAGTCGTGCGCCGCAATGGCGCAGGCGAGACTGTCGACGATAAATCGCGTCGCCGCGGCGACGACCTCAGGTGGTAGTTGCTCATAACGGAGATCGGCGGCGAAGTTGGCGATCTGGCGAGTGAGGTTGTCCATGGTGTGCGGGTTAATTGTAGGTTGGTGATTATGGCGGGTTGTTTAGTCGGAGGTGTTCACCACGAAGGCTTCCTTCGACTTCGCTCAGGACAGGCTCCGGGCGCGAAGGTGTCGGATCTTCGGAATCGGATTTTTCTCGCGCAAAGCTCGCTAAGGTCGCCAAGTTCGGAAATCAATATTCTTCCTTTGCGTCCTTTGCGAGCTTGGCGCGAGACCTTCCGAATTCCGTTTGACCGCTCGCTACATCAAGTCCAGGCCGTCTCTGCCGCTGCGTTGCGCCCGGCGATCTTGCCGGCGACGAAGCATTCGGTGATGTTGCCGGCTTCCAAATAGAGATGGCCGTAGATCGAGCTGATCTCGCCGGCGACGTAGAGGCGCGGGATCGGGCGCTTCATGGGGTCGAGGACGCGTTGTTCGACGTCGTGCTCGGGGCCGCCTTGGGTGTTATTCACGATCGGCCAGGCTTCCATGACGTAGTAGGGGCCGTTCTTGATCGGCATCATGGTTTTGGGCGGGCGCTTGTGGTCTTCGTCCTGGCCTTTGGCGCACAGATCGTTCCAGCGCTCGACTGTCGCGCGTAGCACTTTGGGATTGACGTCGATCTGCGCCGCGATGTCTTCCAGCGAATTGCCTTTCTTGATCCAGCCTTTGTCGAGCTCGGCCAAATTGTCCTCGCTCCAGCTGGCTTCGTAGCGTTCGTCGTTGACGATCGGGATGCCAATCGGTCCGATCTTTCTGCCTTCCTCATCGAAGATCAGATAGCAGGGGATGCGTGGGAAATCCTGGATGTCGGCGTCGTAGGCTTCCAGCGCGCGGGTGCCGGTATCCTGCGGTGCCGGCGGATACTCGTCCATGAAACGCTTGCCGAACTTGTCGACGGCGATCCAGATCATCTTGCGGTTCTCGTTGCGCGGTCCGGCCCAGACATGGCGGATGGCAAACGGCAGCTCGGCGAATTTAAATCCGTAGCCGCCGTGGAAGTGCCACATATGCCAGAGACCAGCGCCGGCTTTTTGCGCCATCTTCAAACCGTCGCCGGTGTTGCCGAGATAAACTGGATAGACCGGCTGGGCTTCAAAATATTGCAGCTTCAAGGCGTCGTCGTTCTCGTAGCCGCCGCAGCACAGGATGACGCCCTTGTTGGCTTTGATGCGCATGGTCTTGCCGTCATGCTCGGCGACCATACCGATGACCTCGCCGTCGGGGTTCAAGACTAATTCTTTTGCCGGCGTCGACAGCATGACTTCGATGTTGCGTGTGTTGACGTTGTCGTAAACCACTTTGAACAGCCGCGCGCCGCCACGCAGTCCCTTGGCCCAGGGGAATTCGTCGTAGGCTTGGAAGTCTTTCAACTTGATGGAGTCGATGTCATTCGTCCCAGGAAACGGGTAAGTGCCATGACCGCGGGTTTCAGTTTTCGTCGGCTCGGTGCCACTGACTTTGGCGAGCTCGGTGACCCAGGGGATTATGCCGACCATTTCTTCGGCCATCTTGCGCAGGATGTCGTCGGGCGTGGTGCCGTTGCAGCTACGCTTCAAATATTGAAACGCGCCCTCGGCGTTATGGGCGAAGGCGACGCCGCCGCCGGAGAGGATCGAAATGCCGCCGGGGTGGGGCATCTTCTCGATCAATAAAACTTTCGCGCCGGCGTCATGGGCGGTGATCGCCGAGATGCCGCCCGCCGCGCCGAAGCCGACGACCAGCACGTCGACTTCTTTGTCCCAGGTGTTTGTGTTTGCCATGGTAGTTGTCCTTATCTGCAATGTTTTTCCCACGACCGATTTACTTCCCCTCGACGGGGAAGGATTAAGGAAGGGGTGATCTTAGATTTTGTCCGGCACCCCTATCCTAACCCCTTCGACGTCGCTCAGGACATGCTTTCCCCGTCGAGGGGAAAGGGACCGGATGGGATCGATGGGTATCGCTACGCTCCACCCATCCTACGATGCTGCATCCGAATACCCATCACTCCAATTCCCCTACAGCCGCTCCTCCAACCAATCCAACATATACGGCAGATTCTGCGCCCACATGTCGTGGCTGCAATGAATCCGGCCGGCGCCTTCGGCTTCACCGTAGATTTTTAGCGTCTTGTCGGTGGCGCCGATTTCGGCGAACAGTTTTTTCGCGCCCTCTACCGACATCAGGGTGTCCTTGTCGCCATGGGTGATCAGCGTCGGGCAGGTGATGTTCTTGGCCACGCCAGCCATGGTGAATTCCTCGAGTAGCCGGCGCGCTTCTTCGTGGCTGACGCCGCCGAGCAGGCGCTGGCAGACCGGTTGAAGGTGAACGCACCAGTCGTAGAGGTCGTCGAGAATGCTGTAGCAGCCGCTCCAGGCGACCAGCGCTTTCAAGCGCTTCTCGAAGGCCGCCACCCGCGGCGCGTAGTAGCCGGCCATGCTGATGCCGAGGAGCGCGACGCGATTGGCGTCCACTTCGGGGCGGGAAACTAGATAATCGATGCAAGCTTTGCCCGGCACTTCGTAGTCGGGCCGGGTCTTGATGCCTTTCAAGTACATCGACGAGCCTCGTCCCGGCGTGTCGACCAGGAGCATGGCCCAGCCGCGATCGAGCATTTGTTTACCGCCGAAATAGATCTCTTCGGCGTAGGCGTCGGCGCCGCCGAGGAATAGCACCGCGGGCCATTTGCCGGGTTTGGGAGTGGTCGGATGGCAGAAGTAGCCGTCGTAGGTTTCATCGCCGCAGCGTACTGAGATGACTTCGATTTTGCTTGGATTGAGCTTGGCCGCTTCGCGGAACATCGCTTGGGATTTTCGAAAGCGCTCGCCTCGTTTGGTTTCTTCGGCGATGGTCAGCAGCCCGTCCGACATTCGATAGTAGTTGCTGGCGTGAAAATAGTTCTGCCGCGCGGTGCCCTGATGGCCGGCAGCCAGTGCCGCCTGGGCGCGGGCTTCGGTCTTTTCCGCCAACGCCAGCCATTCCCGTTCCCAGCCGTCGCGGTCGCCGGCCTCGACGTTCTTCATGGCGCGAGCGATGTCGAAAATATCGCCGCCGCCTTGCTGGGCTTGGGCGACCAGCCGCAGCGTGTGGCCGCCGAAGGGATGGTTGGGAAAAAGAAAATCGAACATGCTGCCTCCAGATTCGCCGCAATGGGATTCTTATAGCGTGGCGTCGGCGCCAGATACAAGCCGTCTATACGAGTGGCGAGTTTATTGACACTGTGAAGGATTACGCGATACTCCTGTTCTGACATTATTTACTGGAGGAATGGCAGTATGAGAGATGGTTTCAAGATCCTCGATTCCGACATGCACCTGCGTGAGCCGGCCAATCTGTGGGACAAATACATGGAGCCCGAATGGCGCGAGCGGGCGCCGAAAATCTTGAGCTCGACGGCGCGCAGTTCGGCGATGGTGATGATCGAGGGCAAAATTTTACAGGGCTACAAGCCCGCCTACCGCGGCGGTATCTTCGACGCCACGCGCATCGACGAGGAAATCAAAGATTACCGGGCCAACGGTTTCGACGCCAAGACCCAGCTTTTGGCCATGGACCGCGAGGGGCTCGATGTCGCGGCGCTCTATCCGTCCATCGGCCTGGGCATCATGATGCGCAGCGAGATGGACCCCAAGCTCGCCGCCGCCATCGCCCGGGCTTATAACAATTGGCTCTATGATTTCTGCCAGACCGACCCCAAGCGTTTGAAAGGCGTCGGCATGCTGCCGCTGCAAGATCCCAACGAGGCGGCCAAGGAAACCCAGCGCTGTGTCGGCAAGCTTGGTTTCGTCGGTATGTTCGCGCGCCCCGAGCCGCTGCACGATCTGCCCTGGCACTCGCGCTACTTCGATACGATTTGGTCCTGCTTGGAAGAGCTCGGCGTGCCCATCGGTTTCCACTCAGCTACGGCGGCCGGCGAAGTGGCGCAGATCGGTGACCGCTTCGGCGATAATTTGCTGCTCCGCCATGTGGTCTCCCACCCCATGGAAAACATGGTCGCCCTGGCCGACACCGTCGGCGGCGGCGTCTGCGAGCGCCATCCCAAGTTGAAGCTGGCGTTTCTCGAATGCTACTGCGGCTGGGTATCGTTCCTGCTTCACCGTATGGACAATGCCATGGCCAAGGGGCGCTTCCCGACGGCAGGCAAATTGAAACCGAGCGAATATTTCCAGCGCCAATGCTGGATCTCCACCGAGCATGAGAAAGAGCTGCCGATGATCATCGACCTGATCGGCGATGATAAAATCGTCTTCTCCACCGATTATCCCCACGGCGATTCGGACTTTCCCAAAGCGGTGGAAGAGTTTCTTGAAATGAAAAACGTGTCGAAGGAGAGCCAGAAGAAGATTTTGTGGGATAATTGCGCGAAGCTGTACTCCTTGTCATAGACAATTGGTGTTCGGCAACCGGCGAAAGCCTGGAGATGCCTTGCGGAAATCGGGAGCGAACCATGAACCACAAAAAGAACACGGCGAGAATCCTGCCGCCAGTGCCAGAAGGGGCTATCAAGCGGCCCTCGCAATCGGTCTTGGCACGGCTAAATAAATTAGTGCGAACGCAAAAAGGTCAAATCGCAGCCATAGAAATGGGGTCGGAGGAAATGTTTATTGGCAAGGATGTCGTTGACGCTACCCTCAAGGGGTGGAAGAAATATCCTGGCCAGCCGTTTTACTTCGCGCGCATCGGTTATCCCGCGGTTCATCGTCGCCGGGCAGGGCTGCGCAAGCGATGAGAATCCGCATTACTGGAAAAATTGTCGATGCGGAACCCCGGCTGCCGTGCCGGATTGCCGGAAAGCGGCTGATATTCGATGGCACCGGGCTTGAGCAGATGATTTTGGATAGTGGTTTCACGGGTAGTATCGCTATCTCGGAAGAGTGGGCGAAGCGATTGGACTTGCGGTACGCGGGGATCCAGCCTTTTGAGCTTGCCAACGGGAGATCGTGGAATTTCCCACCTATCTGGGCATTGTCCGCCTAGGCCGCGTGGGTGGACTCTTTGAGTTTGTCATAACCGGCGAGACATTGTTGGGGATGGAGTTTTTTCAGAGGCTGCGAGCGCGAATCGTATTGGACTGTCGGGGCGGGAAAGTACAGGTTGATGGAGAAACGTCATAGCAAAGGACCCTCGGTTTCTGACGGATTGAACGCCAAACAGTTCCGCTTCCGGGCCGCAGATCAGTGAAGCGAAGTAGCTGGAAAGCGGTGGAACCCTTAGGCAAGCTCAGGGCGCGCTGCTCCCCCGCCAAAGGGGAAAGGAAATTAAGAGAGTGAGAAAAACCCCATGAAGAAAATCTTTCATATCTTCGTAATAACGACCCTACTTCTGGCGATGGTTCATCCAATTCACGCTCAGCCGCCGACGAAAATCTTCCGCATCGGTTTCCTGGATGGAGGCACTGCTTCCGGTACCGCGGGTCTCTTGGAGGCGTTCCGACAAGAGCTGAGCAAGCTTGGCTGGATTGAGGGAAAGAATATTACCATCGAGTACCGATTTGCCGAGCAAAAGCGTGAGCGCGTTCCTGAGCTTGCGGTGGACCTGGTTCGTCTTAAGGTTGATCTAATCGTAACCGCAGGGACACCGCCAGCGTTGGCGGCGAAGAAAGCGACTACTACAATCCCCATCATGATGACAAACGTTGGAGACCCCGTGGGTGCAGGTTTGGTTGCCAGTCTGGCGCGGCCGGGAGGCAATGTTACTGGTTTCTCGAGTTTAGGGACAGAACTAAACACCAAAAGGTTGGAGATACTCAAGGACGCGGTCCTCAAGCTTGCCCGAGTTGGAGTCCTGTGGCCGGTGGGAAGCGGCGCGGGAGTAGACCTCCAAATGAAAGAGATCAGACCTGCGGCTCAGGCACTGAAGCTCAAATTGGAGGAGATCGCGACTCAACTCGACGCCAAAGGTTTAGAGAGCGCTTTTCAAACCGCAAAGCAGAAGCAGGCGGGCGCGATTATGACGACCGCGGGTCCCCTCTTTTTCGCCGAAAGAAAGCGGATCGTCGAGCTTGCCAACAAATACCGGTTGCCGGCTATATACTTTCAGAAGGAGTTTGTCGATGAAGGCGGGCTCATGTCCTACGGGGAGGACTACGATGACCTCTTTCAGCGGGCGGCTGTTTACGTGGACAAGATTTTGAAAGGCGCCAAACCGGCTGATTTGCCGGTGCAGCAGGCAACCAAGTTTGAGTTTGTCATCAACTTGAAGGCGGCGAAGCAGATCGGCCTGACGCTCTCGCCGGAGTTTCTCTCGCGGGCGAATCGGGTCATTAAATAATTTTGGATTTCCGATTTCGGTCCGCGGGGCAGCTTTTAGATTGTCGGAATAAGCGCGGCTTGTTATGCTTGGCTACTTCGTTCCGGCTTTCGAGTCCGGCAATCGAAAATCCAAAATCAAAAATCCAAAATGAGTCGTGGAGGTTGGCATGGCATATGGCAGCATTGGCAAATCGCAGCCGCGTATCGAGGGGTACGGCAAAGTAACTGGGCAGACCAAGTACGCGGCGGATTTGCCGTTTGAAGGACTTCTCTGGGCGAAGGTTTTGCGCGCTTCGGTGGCCCATGCGCGGATCGTCAAGGTCGACGTTTCCAAAGCTAAGGCTTTGAAGGGCGTGCGCGCGGTGCTCACCGGCGCGGATGTGAAAGATGTTTACGTCGGCACCCGGTGCAAGGATCAACCGGTGTTGGCCTATGACAAGGTGCGCATGGCGGGCGATGCCATCGCCGCGGTGGCGGCGGACAACGAAGCGATCGCCGACGAGGCGATTAGTCTCATCGACTTCGAATACGAAGAGCTGCCCTATGTCGACGATCCGGTGGAGGCCTTGAAATCTAGCGCGCCGCTGGTCCACGAGGATCGCGCCAAGTATAAGAATGCGGCCAAGTTGCCGGAGGGGATTTCCGGCCACAACCTGCAATCCTACGTGCGCTGGACCAACGGCGATGTCGACGCCGGCTTCGCCAAGGCAGCGCGGGTGTTCGAGCATACATTCCGCACGCCGCTGTCCCATCATGGCTACATCGAGCCCTGCGCTTGCACGGTGCAGATTCATGGCGACGGCCAGGTTGAAGTCTGGGCGTCGAACAAAGGGCCTTGGGGTTTGCGCGAGCAGATGTCTGAGGACTTCGGCGTGCCCCAGGACAAAATCAAGGTCAACATCGTCCATGTCGGCGGCGACTTCGGCGCCAAGGCGTCGTTGATCGACGTGCCGATTGCTTACTATTTGGCGAAAGCAGTTGACGGTAGGCCGGTCAAACTGGTGCTCGACTACAGCGAAGAGATTCTCATCGGCGGCCATCGCCATCCTTCGGTGATCACGGTGAAAACTGGTGTTGCCGCCGACGGTACGCTGTTGGCAGTGAAGAGCGATATTTATTTCAGCGGCGGCGCCTACGGCTCGCAGAAGGCCAATCCGCAAGTGACCGTGCTCGGCGGCCGGCGCTTGGCGAGTATGTACCGCTGCCCGGCCATCGACGTGCAGACTTTTTGTTCCTACACCAATCAAGTGCCATGTACCCAGACGCGCACGCCGGGTAGTCCACAAGTGGTCTTCGCCTTCGAATCGCAGATGGACATCATCGCCAAGGAGATGGGTATCGATGCCTTGGAGCTGCGGCGGAAAAATATTCTCCACGACGGCGACGCCAACCCCATGGGCGAAAAATGGAATCACATTCTGATGGGCGAAGTGCTGGAGCGCATCGTCAAAACTTCCGGTTGGAAAAAAGGCGGCGCTAAGAAAAATCGAGGTTGGGGCATGGCGCTCTACGATCGCGGCACGCCGGAAGGCAAGGCGAGCTCGGCACTGACTCTCGAAGCCGACGGCAAGGTCAACATTCTCACCGGGGTGCCCGATGTCGGCCCCGGTTATTACACCGTCAGCCAGCAAATGGTCTGCGAGGCGTTGGGCCTGGCGCCGGACAAAGTCGGCGTGCTGTTCAAAGACACCGACAGCTTGCCCTTCGATCCCGGCACCGGCGGCAGCAAGCAGACCAATACATCAGGCCACGCGGTCAATCAGTCGGCCCAGGAAGTGCGCGCCATACTAATTGCCTTGGCGGCGCGCGAGTTGGGCTGCGCGCCGGACGAAATCCAACAGCAGGGCGGCAAACTCACTGCGCCGAACAAAAAATCGACCAGCACGGAAAACATGATCAAGCTGGCGGTCAAGGAAAATGGCGGCCCGGTATTTCATCTGACCAATTACGTGCCGCAAAACATGCCCAAGGTCACCGGCTTCGCCGCCCAGGTGGCTGAGGTCGAAGTCGATCCCAATACCGGCGGAGTGAAGGTTCTAAATCTGACCACCGCCCACGACACCGGTACGGTGCTCAATCATTTAACGCTGACCGGCCAGATCGAAGGCGGCATCATCACCGGCTTCGGCTTTGCGACTATGGAAGAAAATCCCCTGGTGGACGGCAAGATCGCGACCTTGAGCTTGGGCGAAGCCAAGCTGCCATGCATCGCCGACGTGCCGCCGTTAAAAACCGTGCTGGTCGAAAGCCCCACCGGGCCAACGCCCTACGGCGGCAAAGCGATCGCGGAAAATCCCAATGTGCCGACCGCGGCGGCGATCGCCAACGCCATCGCCGACGCCTGCGGCGTGCGGTTGTTCGAACTGCCGCTCAACGCCGAGAAAATTTACTGGGCGATGAAGAAAAGAAATTAAGAGATCTCTCGCAAAGGCGCAAAGACGCTAAGGTCGGAAGATAAAGAATACGAGTACAAACTATTTTCTTCTTTCTTCCGCAAAACTTTGCGTCTTTGCGCCTTTGCGAGATAAAGTCCGAACCCGAAAGGTTAATGTGACCTATGGCTCTCCTCATCAGTAACCAAGATATCGAGCAGGTGCTCGACATGAAGACCTGCCTCGATGCCATCGAGGAGGGGATCAAAGAATACTATCGCGGCGATGCGGTCTGCCGGCCGCGCATCGACGTCTGGGCGCCGTCGGGCGATCCGCAAGGTTACTATCAGTGGGGATCCATGGAGGGGACGAGCAAGCGCTTTGGCGTGTTCGCTACCCGGATCAAATCCGACATCGCCTACTGGCCGACCAGCGCGAGCGGCGTCAAAACCCAGGGAAAATATTGCCAGCGGCCGGGGTTGTTCTGCGGTTTAATTCTCATCTTCAGCACCGAGAATGGCGAGCCGCTGGCGATCATGAACGATGGCCATTTGCAGCATCTGCGAGTTGGCGCCACCGGTGGCATCGCCGCCAAATACTTGTCCAGCGAAGACGCCGATACCGTGGCGATGATCGGTTCCGGCGGTATGGCGTGGAGCCATGCATTAGCGTTTGCCGAGGTGCGGCGCATCAAACGGTTTCAAGTCTACAGCCCGACCCAGGCGAATCGCGAAGCGTTTGCGACCAAGTTGGCCGAGCGGCTGGGCATCGAGGTGATTCCCGTCGCGTCGGCTGAGGCGGCGGTCAAAGGTGCGCAGATCGTGTCCGCTTGCACCGATGCGACTGTTCCAGTCATTCCCGGCCGCGCCGTCGAAGCCGGGGCGTTCATTTGCACGGTGAAAGGTAGCATGGAGCTCGACCGCTCCTGCGCCGAGCGGGTGCGGAGTTTTTACACCTTCGCTCCGAATACGGAGAACGCCGGCGAAAGTTTCGGCAAGTCGGTGTCGCCGGCGCAAAAAATTTCCGGCAGCCATCGCGCCTACGTTGCCGGCCAGCCGGAAGATTTGGCGCGCATCCCGGAGATCGAGCGCGAAGGCGGCTTCGATAAGCGCAAGGTGATGAGCTTCAAAGAACTTTTCTCTGGCGCCAATCTGGGCCGGCGCGACGGCGAGGAAATCCTCGGCGTCGGTGGCAATCAGATCCAAGGCATTCAATTCGCCTCGGTCGGCGGCGCTACCTATCGTCTAATCAAAGAGAAAGGCTTGGGCAGGGAGTTTCCGACCGAGTGGTTGTTGCAGGATATTCGTAATTAGTGCCTGACCGGAAACCCCAATCTCAGTCTCTGCATCGCCGTAACGGCACGGGGTTAAGCGGGCTTTGAGGGCACGAAGAATGGCAATAAGTGGAGTTGGAAAGGGAGTTTTTTGCGAATGTGCTGGGGAAGGAAGGAATT
>CAMDBU010000006.1 GCA_945889495.1 Syntrophobacter sp. SbD2
GATTTCCCACGCTGTAAGGCGCTCGTCGGTGGCCGGGTCCCAGTCGGCGGGCAAATCGGCGGGCGCGAGGAGGCGCACCTTGCCGCGCTTCGACTCGAGGATGCCGGCCTCGACCATGCCGGCGACGCTGGTGTTCTTGGACTTGGAGAGCTGCTCGGCCACGCCGTACTCGCCCTCGGCGAAGCCCGACTGCTCGAACCAGGTGAGCGCCCAGCGGCTGTCGGCATCGAAGTCGCCCTCCTGCTCGGCCAGCGCCTCGTCGAGGGTCTGGTTGATGAGCGCCAGCGCCTCGCGCACGGTGAGCGGCTTGCCCTCGGCGTCGAGCACTGTGGCATAGCGGGTGTAGACCGCCATGCCTGGACCGATGGCTGCTTGCGCCAAGTCCACTGGCGCGATGTTGCCGCGTTGTAGGTGGGCGAGCGCCTGCGGCAACTCGTCCTTGAGCGCACTGACGAACTCGCGGCGGGTGGCGGTGGGCGCGGAGGGTTCGCACTTGCGGCAGACGAGGATGATACTGGAGGCGAGGGCATTCACCGACGACTTTAGTGCTGCCGACTGTTCCGTCCGCATCGGCCAAGTGCCGCTGATCGAGAATCCGGCGCGAACGACTGCATCAAGAAAGGTCTCCCAGCCAGTGCTAGCGGTTCCGTCGATCCCGTCGCTTTCTGCCTGCTTGAAGGCGTAGTAGATGGTGACCGGAAAGGCCGGATGCGACTGCTCCGCGAGGCGGTGCATCGCCTGAGTCATGCCGTCGAGGAAGAAGGTCTCGGCCTCCTCCTTGCTACCGTGCCGGTATGGCGACGCAACCAATTCCTCTGCCTTGGGCACCGCGACCGTTGCGAAGAGGTCTGGGAAGATCGGGCGTAGCGAGCGGCGTAGCCAGACGTAGAAGAAGTCTGACAGGTCGGCATATCCGACGTTGTCGTAGTACGGCGGATCGGTGCTGACTATTGGTGCGTCAGCGAACAGATCGCTGGTCACTTGCGCCGCCGACTGCCGCGCATGGCCGTTCTGATTTGAGCCGAGACTGAAAAGCACTTTCGCAGCATCGCCGTACGCACCTTCCCAGTCCCCGCCGGCGCCCGCAAACGGATTGCACTCGGGGAAGTCCCACACCATCGGAATCGCTTGCCGACCGAACGCGCGTCCGCTTTTGCTCATATTTGCGCGCCACACACCCATTGAGCAGTGATACGAATTATCTTTGAGACCGTTTCCCCCAGATACACGGCCACTGCCTCGGCATACGCCGGCGCGCCACTGCCGCCGTCACGGAGTGGCTTGGGGTCGGCGGTAAGGCCGGCTTGGAAAGCGTCGTGGTGCACCCGCTCGCGCGCTTCCTGCACTAGGTCGGAGAAGGTCGTCAGCGCCACGAGCTGGCGGCGGGTAAAGAGGTCGCCCCACGTCGTGAGGCCGTAGGGCGTGCAGTTGCCACCGGTCATTCGCTTGGCGATCTCGCCCTCCGGCTTCCACGTCGGCTGCACGGTCAGCGCGAGGGCTTCCATCTCCGGCGTCGGCGCGAGGTAGACCCGCCCGCGATCACCCTCGGCGACGATGGCCATCAGCCGCGCACCCATGCGCCCTTCTTTTCCCTCGGCCTTGATGTAGTCGCCCGACACCGGAGTGCCGGACATCAAGCAGGCAAAGTTCGCGCGCGACAGCTTGGTGCCGTTTTTCGCCCCCTCCGCGTCCTTCGGCTTGCCCACCTTCACCGTGAACCGATAGCCGCCGTTCTCGATCATCGGCTCGACATATACCTCCCTGCCCGCCTTGGTGGAGAGCATGAAGGTTGAGACGAGCGGCACGTCTACCCGTGCGAAGGCCGGGTTCGGACTCTTTACTGTTCGCGCCCAGAGCCAAGCGATCACGGTGAGCTTGCGGCCGACGTAGGGTTTGAGGTCCGAGCGATCTTTCGCAATCTCGGCTGTGACGTCGACCTTCGGATAAAGATGGCCGATGCGCTTCTCGGCTTCGTCACGCATCCATTTTCCATAGTATCGAACGTCTTCGGCGAGGCCTTGCGCGCCTTTCCAACCTGTCTGCGAACCGATCTTCTTTCGCGACTCGGGATTTACCGGCGGTTTGCCGGCAAACTTCGGCGGAATCTCGATCATCGCTTTGTTGATCAGTACAGCCACGGGGTTCAAATCAGACGCATAAGATTCCAGACCGAGCCTCTGCGCTTCAAGTGGTATCGAGCCTCCGCCAGCAAATGGATCGTGAAACGCGGGAAGTTTATGCCGGTCGAATAATTCTTTAGCGCGCGGATGATCCGCGTTCTCCGCGCACGTTGCGCGCCAACTCTGCCAGATCTCGTCACGCGCGCGCTGAAGCACTTCCTCGTTGGTGGTGTTCTCCCACAGCACGAGATCCTCAATGATCTTGAAAAGCCGTTGTCGCTCTTTCTCTTGCGCCTTCTCGGTCTTGAAAATGTCCGGATGCGCCGACGGATCGTCCACCATCTGCGCAAAGATCACCGCCCGCGCCGCCGCCAACGGCCGCCGCGCCCACCACAAATGCAACGTCGACGGATGCCCATGCCGAATCGACTTCTCCCGCGCCGAAGCTTTGTTGATGGCTTCCAGGGGCAAAGCGACTTCGATGAGTTTTTTCTTGTATGCGGTCATATTGCTTCAGTTGACAGTGTTGAATCGATCTCCGGCTAGTGGCTGGCCACTGCTACGAGGCCGCGATGCTATCTTTTTAGTAGCGGTAATCTCTCTCTTGGAAACATCGACTTGACAAACTCGTGCGCTTCCTTGAGGTCCCTTCTAATGTCGGCCACGGAAAGCTCGAAGTCGCTCAACGGCGGATAGCGCTCCGCCATGTAGTAGCCGGAGACACGTTCGCATAGATCGCGAAAACTCTCTAAAGCTGGCTGGTGTTTAGACGCCTCGTCCAACAACGCGTCCAGTTCGTGAATCTTGCGCAGCTTCCAGTCGTGTTTGAGGAGAAACGCCTTGAGGTATTTCTCCAACGATTGTTGCAAGAAAAAGCCCGCGGCTTCGCTATCCTGGTCTTTGAGGTTCCTTTGGGCGCGCCGCCAGTCCTTACGGGCAATCAGAATCCACTCGTCGCCAACCGCGGCCCCAGAACCGTTGCTCACAGAGAAACTCCGGTTTCGAGAATCTCCCGGACAAACGGGTCGCCGGCCTTGGTTCTTTTTTTCAGCTCCAGCGGAGTCAAGACGATGGGCGATACTGCAAGACCATCCCGCAGGTTTCTAATGAGGCGCCGGACGCTGGCCATTCTATCGAAAAACCGCTCCTTGGTGGGCGCAACGACCAGTAGGTCCACGTCGCTGTCGGCGGTTGCATTCCCCTTGGCGTAAGAGCCAAAAAGAATAACCCGTTCCGCGCGGTACTCCTGCTTGATCTTGTTTCCGATGATCTGAAGACGCCTATTCAATTTTTGAGTCATTCTCTCTCCTGGCGATTAAACGTTGCCGTCCTTCGCTCCCTGACACCGCGATCATAGCATAGCGCGTTCCTTACGACACTCGGCGGTCATCGCGGCGGCTCCGCTCGCGCCAACAGCTCCGGGAAATTGTAGTTCACGCTGGTCACGTGGAAATCCGGTTCTCGTTGGAACGGCTGGCGCAAATAGTGAACCTGATGGGCACCGCCTTGGACGAATTCAACCATACCGAGGATAAAATCGTCGGGGGTGTTGAGCGAATAGAGAATCTCGTTTCGGCTAACAGTGAGAGTTTGCTCTCCAGACGCGCGGCCTTTAACTTCGATAAAGCGAAGTTTCCCCGTCTTCGGGTCTTTGCTTTCAATATCATACCCCACCTTATCGAACTCGCGGTCCACCGGCTCAAATCCAAGACTGCGCTCGACCTCCATGATGATCCCACGGGCGCGCGCCGCAACGGCGAGCCGATCAACCATATCCTTCGCTTCGGATACGGATTTCCCAGTGATCTTCGCAAGCAGTCCAAGCGGCACTACGACGAAACCGCCCAGTATCACCGGCGGCAACGCGGAGATTTGGCTTTCCAGGTCGAGCTGCTCCATTCGCTTCTGAAGACGACCCTGAAGGTCGTCCGCTCTCCGCCGGGCTTCTTGCGAATTTACACGGGCGTTGGCTCTTCCAGCTTGTTCCTGAAGTTTGAGTTCCTCCGCACGGTGATCCCAGTAGTTGATCTCCTTCGTCAAACGGTCTTTGACCGCTGCGCGGGTCTTATTGATCCATTCGACACGCCGGCCACGGACTTCTTGCAAATGCTCGGGGACGACCTGAGCGATGGCGTGACCCTGGGCCTTTTGTTCTAGCTTGCGTGTGATCCATGAGCATTCGGGGCGAGCGAGAATGTCGAGGACGGTTGGTTCGTCCGGCTTGAGCGGCCGATAATCGAGATAGGGCGCGTACTGTAAGTGACGTGTGTTCCCCGCGGAGTCCAACTCCACGTATAACATCTGCTTAGAAATCACCCGGCGCTCACCGGTCCGCGTAATACTCGCGTCTTGGATCGCATGCTCCAAGTAAAAAAGCACCCGTGGCTTATCGCCGGCATCACGTTCGTCCACCAACACGCTGCCACGGCGCAAGAGATCGCGGTTTCGTTCCAAGGTGAGATCAAGCACCGCGTCGAGTAACGGATGGCCTGGGCAAACAAACGCGGCGAGAGGCTGTCCTTGGGGCGCAATGAGCGGCTTCTCAAAGGCAATGCGCTCATATCGCTGTAAGACCGGTTCGCCGACGCCGATCAAGCGATCTCGATTGCGAATGGGTGCCGGCACGTGGGTGACTTCGTAACGACGTGTTTCCCGCTGGCGCAGAGTGCCGCCCAACTGTTTGAAAGCTTCGAGAAAAAACGACTCGATGTAATGGGGCTGTAGCTTGCGCGCTTCGGCGCGTTCCATATCCTCGCGTACGCGCTGCACCCGGCTGGCGTCCATGGCGTCATGCGCTAGCGCACGCTCTTCAAGCAGGTCTTCGAGTTCTTTGCGGTCAAAGGCGTGCGATACGGCATGCGTGAGTCGGGCGCGAATCTCCGGCTGTTCGCCGTAGCGGATCGCCTCGATCAAAAGATCGCGCAGAGGGCGTCCCTCGAATTGCAGTTTCCCGAGCACGTCGAAGACCTGGCCACCGAGGGACTTACGTGCTTCTTCGAGCTTTTCGAGCAACGTCCGGTAGACATCGCCTTCGCGAGTCTCGTCAGCGACCAGATTCCATAGGTGGCAGACTTCGGTCTGGCCGATGCGGTGAATGCGTCCGAAGCGCTGTTCAATTCGATTGGGATTCCACGGCAGATCGTAATTCACCATCAGATGGGCGCGCTGAAGATTGATACCTTCGCCGGCGGCATCGGTGGCGGCCAGCACCTGGACTTCCGGATCGTGCAGGAAAGACTCTTGGGCTTTTTTCCGTTCCTCGCGGCCCATGCCGCCATGGATAAGCACCACGGCATCCTTGCGGCCAAGAACCGTGCTGATCTGCTGCTCTAGATAATTCAAAGTGTCGCGATGCTCGGTGAAGACCACGAGCTTCTGTCGCGGCGAGGGCACCGGCTTGGGAATGTCCCCCGATCCATAGGGTGCAGATTCTTCGCCGACCCGATCCGCCACACTCGCCCTCGTGAAGATGTGAGACAGGAGGTTGGCTAGTTCGCGCCACTTACGATCTTCTCCGCTACGTCTTACTGATAACGCCAGGGACTCAAGGTGCTGGAGGGTCGTAATCTCCGCCTTTAGTTCCTCAATCGTCCGCGCCGCGGTGGCTTGGTCAAGAACTTGCTCCTCGGTGGCGGCAACTTCATTATCCGGCGCTTCCTCCAAGTCATCGACATCTTCCTGATCTAACGCTGGACCCTGGTCGGCGAGTGCCTGGGCGACAGCGCCGCGTTGGAGCAGTTCGAGCTCACGTTGGCGTTTTTCTAGGCGTTCACGGCGGCGGCGGAGTGATTGATAAATCGCCTCGGGTGAGGAGGCGAGCCGGCGCTGCAAGATCGTCAGTGCAAACCCAACCGTGCCGGCCCTTCTATCGTTTTGCAGAGCCTCGGCGCGGTTAAACTCCTCGCGCACATAGTCCGTAACTTCTTTGTAGAGGCGCGCTTCACCATTGGAAAGTTTATATGGCGTCGTGTAGGCGATGCGCTCCGGAAACAGCGGCGTGCCGTCGAACTTGAGCAGCTTTTCCTTCACCATCCGGCGCATGAGATCGGAAACGTCGGCGGTATGAACACCGTCGCGGAACCGCCCCTCGAAACGATCGCCGTCAATCAGTGACATAAACAGCTGGAAGTCTTCCTCTTTGCCGTTGTGCGGTGTGGCCGTCATCAAGAGGAAGTGACGTGTCAGGGGCGAAAGCATCTGTCCGAGCTTGTGGCGCTTGGTAAACTTCACTTCACCGCCAAAAAAAGACGCCGACATCTTGTGCGCTTCGTCGCAGACGATCAGGTCCCAGTGGCAGTCGGGTGCTTTGAGTTTCTCTTGAACATTTTCGTCGCGCGAAAGTTTGTCGAGCCGGGCGATGACGAGATTGTTTTCGAGAAACCAGTTGCCGGTGCGGGCGGCTTCGAGTTTGTCGTTGGTCAAAATATCGAAAGGCAGTTGGAAGCGACGGTAAAGCTCGTCCTGCCACTGATCGACGAGGCTGCCAGGACAAACGATCAAACATCGCTGAAGATCGCCGCGGACAATCAACTCCTTGATGAGCAGCCCGGCCATGATCGTCTTGCCGGCGCCTGGGTCGTCTGCTAGCAGAAACCTTAGCGGCTGCCGGGGCAACATCGCCTCGTAAACCGCAGTGATCTGGTGCGGCAACGGGTCAACTAAGGAAGTGTGAACGGCCAACACTGGATCGAAAAGATGCGCGAGCCTAATACGATGCGCTTCCGAGACCAGGCGGAGAAGACTGCCATCGCCGTCAAAACTCCAAGGCCGGCCCTGCTCGACGATCTCAAGTCGCGGCTCGTCATGGCGGTAAAGCAATTGGTTGGCGACGCGCCCCCCCGAATCTTTGTACGTGAGTTCGAGAGCCTCTGAGCCGAACCATTGCACGTTCACAACCGTGACGAGGGTATCGGGTAGGATGCCACGAACAGATGCATTGGGAGTAAGGTCTTCGAGTTTCATTAATTAAGTTGAGTACGATGCAATTTCAGGAGGTATACTACGTCAGGCTCTAGAACAATGGCAACCAGCCGATAAAGCACCGAAATCCAGACGGCGCGATAACTAATTGCACGCGCACTGAAGCCTTGACAACCCCCAGGGTCAGCGTGAAATAGTCGGCCAGATGCGCTGATCGCAAGCCGTTCCGAAAAACCCAATTAGGAGACTTCCCATGGCAAATCCGCCGAGCATCGGTCTGATCATTCCGTCGGCCAATCGATTGACCGAACCGCAGTTCAACACCTATCTTCCCAGCGGCGTCGGCGCCTACGTCACGCGCTTGCGCATGGCGGGGAAACATCGCAAACCGCTGGCCCAGCTGAAACCGGAATTGATTCAAGCCGCCGAGGCGCTCTCCGACATCAAACCCAACGTCATCGTGTTTCACTGCACGGCGAACTCGATGGAGAGCGGGCTCGATCATGAAAAAGCCATCGTCGACATCATCGAGCAGGCCAGCGGCTGCCCGACCATCACCACGGCGCAAGCCCTAACCCAAGCCTTCGATCGAGTAGGCATCAAGAAGATGGTCCTGGTCAGCCCCTACGTTCAGGCGACCAACCAGCTTGAAGTGAATTATTTAAGCGAGACCGGCTATACCGTGCTACACGAGAAAGGGCTGGCGCTGGAATCCCACGCCTACTCGACGATCACGCCGGAGGAATGGAAAACAGTTGTCAAAGAGAATCAACGCGACGACGCCGACGGCTATTTTTTGAGCTGCACCAATACGCGCATGATCGAAACGATCACCGACCTGGAACGCGATCTCGGCAAACCGGTGATCAACAGCAATCAAGCGACAATTTGGGCTTGTCTGAAAAAGATGGGCATTCCGCACAGCGATCCGAGACTGGGCCGGCTGTTTAACTAACCGCGACTTCTTCAAGGGAGGGCGGACATTCCTGTCCGCCAGGCGGGTTAGAAAACCCGCCCTCCTTTTTTAATCGCCAACGCGCGAAGCCAAGTTTTTAGCTTAGAAAAGCATCCCGATACTGGGCGTTGCCAGCGCCGCCACCAGCCGCTCTTTGAGTCCAGTATTGCGCGTCTCCACCCTGACGTTGCGGATCGCCATGGCCAGCGCCTTGTGGCTGCCGACGACGATGACCAACCGCTTGCCGCGGGTCACTGCGGTGTAGAGGATGCTGCGGTAGAGCATGATGTAGTGCGAGGTGTGGAGCGGCAGCACCACCACGGGATATTCGCTGCCCTGGCTTTTATGGATCGACGTGGCGTAGGCCAGACTGATTTCATCCCATTCATCGGACTCATACTCGACAATCCGCTCATCGTAGTCGACGCGAATCTTGCCATCCTCGCGGTCGATGGAGACAATTTTACCGAGATCGCCGTTAAAAACTCCCTTGTCGTAATTGTTGCGCAGCTGCATGACCTTATCGCGCACCCGCAGCGTCATGCCGGCGCGCTCGATCGCCTGGCCGGTGGGATTGAACAGCGATTGCAGATCGCGATTGAGCTGCATGGTGCCGAGCAGGCCACGGTGCATGGGGGTTAGCAATTGCACCGACTGAACGATATCGTCCGGTGACACGCCAAGCCATTGCGGGATGCGCTCGCGTAGCAACTCTTTAATCGTCTCGAGAATTTGCTCTTCGCTCTCGCGGGCGATGAAGTCGAAATCGCGCCGCTCGCGGGCGTCGGAAAATTCTAAATTTTGCCCCTGGAGAATCCGATGCGCGTTGACGACGATCAAACTCTGCTGGTCCTGGCGAAAGATCCGCCGCAGGATCGCCACCGGCACCGCCTGCGAGTCGATGAGATCCTTCAACACGCTGCCCGGCCCCACCGACGGCAGCTGGTCGACATCGCCGACCAGAATCAAATGGGTATGCGGTTCGATGGCGGCGAGCAAATGATCCATCAGCGCGATGTCGACCATGGACGCCTCGTCGACGATGATGACGTCGACTTGCAACGGATTATCGGCGTTGCGCTGAAAGCCGCCTTCGCGCGGCGTGTATTCGAGCAAACGGTGCAAGGTCGCCGCGTCTTCGCCGGTGCTCTCGGTCATCCGCTTGGCCGCCCGACCGGTGGGCGCGGCCAATGCAAAGGTGACCTTGGCCCGCCGCAAGATCGCCAGGAGCGACATCAACAAAGTCGTCTTGCCGGTGCCCGGCCCGCCGGTGATGACAAAAACTTTTTCTTGCAGCGCCCGGCGCGCCGCGCTCACCTGGTCTGGATCGAGATTGATCGGCAAATCGGTAAACAGCGCGCCGCTCAACAAATCGACGGCGCCGCGGGTGACGCCGTGATCTTTTTCCCAGGGCCGCGACCGGCGCTCGCCTTGGAGAAACGACGGCGTGGTCAGTAAGCGCGCCACCGCCTGGGCGACTCGCTGCTCGGCTTCGAAGAGGTTAACTAAATACACCCGCGTGAGGTGCGGATCGCGCTCGCTCTGCATGATCACTTCGCCGCGCTCGGCGAGTTTTTCCACCGCGATGTCGATGCGCTCGTCGTCGACTTCGAGCAATTGGCACGCGCTCTTGGCCAGCGCGCCCAAGGGCAAGTAGCAATGGCCGCGCTCCGCCGATTCGCGCAACACGTGGAGCACGCCGGCTTGCACGCGCATGGGGAAATCGCCGCGGATGCCGATATGGCCGGCCAGCCGGTCGGCGAGCAGAAAACCGATGCCATGGACCTGCTGGGCCAGCGCGTAGGGATTTTCGCGCACCTGGGCGATGGTGTTGGCGCCGTAGACGCGATAAATCCGCAGCGCCAAGGAAGCGCCGACGCCATGGCCCTGGAGAAACACCATGACATCCTGCATGCCGCGCTGGGATTGCCAGGCTTCCATAATGCGCCGCGCGCGCACCTCGCCGATGCCGTCGACATCGAGAATCCGCAGCGGCTCGTCGGACAAAACCCGCAACGTATCGAGACCGAAGGCGCCGACCAAACGCTTGGCGTAGGTCGGGCCGATGCCTTTGATCAAGCCGGAACCCAAATATTTTTCGATGCCTTCGAGGGTCGCCGGATCGACCTTGGTCCAATGATCGACTTGGAATTGCAGGCCGAAACGTGGATGGCGCTTCCACACGCCGGTGACTTTGATCTCTTCGCCTTCGGACACTGGAAACAGCACGCCGACCACCGTCGCCGCCGGCCCGCCGTCTTCGTCCAGACGCGCCACCGTGTAATGGCTCTCGGGATGCTGATAGGTGATCCGGCTGATGGTGCCCTGGATCGACGTCAGTTGGTTCGCTTGCTCGGCCAAGAATATTCTCCTTGGACGCGATCCTACGTGAAAGCGCTGGCAGCGTAAATCGCCGCCCTTGCCTTTTCCCGGCGGGCGGCTAGAATTCTCGCCAACCTCCATGCCCAGACGCAGTCCACGGCCAAGGCCGAAACTCGAATACCGGTCGATTCATTAGCATCGTTACACGGCATTGCGCTTCGCTCCTGGAATGAAGCCCAATTGCCCCAATTACGATTGAGGAGACGCCAGGGATGACTCTCGACAATTTTTGGTTTGAAGCGCTTTTGATACTCGCGTTAATTTTCGCCAACGGCTTTTTCGCCGCCGCCGAGATCGCCATGATCGCCATGCGCAAGAGCCGCATCGACGCGCTGGTCGACCGCGGCGTCCGATCCGCCGCCGCCGTGGCCCGGCTGAAAGCCGACCCCGATCGCTTCCTCGCCACCGTCCAGATCGGTGTCACGGTGGTCAGCTCCTTTGCCTCCGCTCTCGGCGGCGCCGCCGCCATCGGTTATTTGAAACCGCAGATTGCCGCTCTGCCGTTTGCCGCCGCGCCACACTGGGCCGAGGTCATTGCCTTAACTATCGTCGTTCTGCCTATCTCGTATTTCTCCCTGGTATTGGGCGAGCTCGTGCCGAAGTCCTTGGCGCTACGATTCTCCGAACCGATCGCCTGCGCGGTCGCCCGGCCCATCGAACTGTTGGCTAAATTCAGCGCGCTCTTCGTCAAACTGCTCACCGGATCGAGTAACCTCGTACTCAAACTATTCGGCGGCAAGGACGCCGGCAGCGCCAGCTTTATTTCCGCCGACGAGGTCAAATCGCTGATCCGCGAAGGCGCAGCCAAGGGCATCTTCAACGAGACCGAAAAGGAACTGATCCATAGCGTTTTCGAATTCACCGACACACCGGTCAAGGCGGTGATGAAGCCGCGCACCGAGATCCACGCCATCGAAGCGCACGCGTCGTTGGCCGAGGTGGCGAAGTATTTCGTCGACAGCGGCTTTTCCCGGGTGCCTGTGTACGACGGCGATTTGGACAAGGTCATCGGCATTCTCTACAACAAAGATGTCTTCAAAGCGCTGCAAGAAAACAGCGACTTTCGCGTGCGCGATCATTTGCACCAGGCCTACTTCGTGCCCAGCACGCTGCCGATCAGCGAACTCTTGAAGCAGTTGCAACGGCGCCGCTTGGCGATGGCCTTGGTGGTCAACGAATTCGGCGAGATCGAAGGTATCGCCACCCTGGAGGATTTGGTCGAAGAAATCGTCGGCGAGATTCGCGACGAATACGACCGCGAGGAACGCGGTCCGGTGGAGCGCCTGCCGGACGGCTCCATGGTGATCTCCGGCTCGGCGCTGCTCAAGGATTTGAAAACCGATTTCGACCTGCCCTTCGAAGAATCGCCGGACTATCACACCCTGGCCGGCCTGCTCCTGGCGCGCTTGAAAAAAATCCCGCGCGGCGGCGAATGGATCGAGGAGTTCGGCTACAAGCTCACCATCGTCGACATGGAAGGCCGGCGCATCGTCAAAATCAAAGTGGAAGAAAATAACCCGGCGTAAAAGAATGGGGGATTGGAGTAATGGAGTATTGGGCCCCCCACCACTCCATTACTCCAACACTCCTTCACTCCAGTGCGTCAGTAGCAGCGAATTTCGACTTCGTTGCCGTCAGGATCGAGAAAGTAGACCGACGTCGCCTGGCCGCGCGCGCCCCAGCGCGACACCGGGCCTTCGCGAATGGCGATCTGGTTCGCCTTCAAGTCTTCGATGACAGCGGTGAATTCCGCGGCATCGACGACCAAACATAAATGATTGAGATTGCCGTCGACTTTTTCGGCAACCGGGCGATCATCGGCCGGTTTACGCGGAAACAGATCGATGATCGTCGATGGGTTGATTCGCACGGAAGGGAAGCCAACTTTGCCGACGCGGAACTGGTCGATCCGCTCGCCTTGCAAACCCAAGACCTCAGTGTAGAACTGCAACGCCCGGTCGATGTCGCCGACGTTTAGCACGATATGATCAAGCCCGGTGATTTTGAAACGACCCATGGCGTAACTCCTTTCGCCCGAGCCCGAGATATTTTCCCGCTACGCCGAAATTGTCGCCAATTCCGTGAGCAGTGCCCGCACTTCCTTGGGCGTGCCCACGGTGATGCGCAGACAATCGCGCAGCCCCGGCGCGTCGAAGTAGCGCACTAGAATTTTCCGCCGCTTGAGCTCTTCATAGACCGGCTGCAAATTTTTGTCGCGCTGGCGGGCTAAAATAAAATTCGTGTGCGACGGGTAGACCTGATAGCCCAAGCGTTTGAGCCCAGCGGCGAGCTGTTGGCGGCTGCGCTGGATGCGCGCGGCGTTGCGTTGCATCCACGCCATGTCACCGAGCGCCGCGCTGCCGGCGGCGATGCTCAGGCGGTCGAGGTTGTAGGAGTCGCGCACTTTGTTCATGCCGGCGATGAGTTCCGCCGAGGCGAAGGCCAACCCGACGCGCATGCCGGCCAGAGAGAACGACTTCGACAGCGTGCGCAGGACGATCAGATTGGGCAATTGGTAAATCAGCGGCAGCGCCGATGCCCCCTCGCTGGCGGCGAAATCGACATAGGCTTCGTCGACCACCAGGATGCCCGCCACGGACCGAGCTAATTCGACGATTTTCGGCAGCGCCACCAGCGTCCCCGACGGCGCGTTGGGATTGCACAGGATCGTCAGCGGTGCATCTTGCCGCGCCAATTGTTCCGGCACGGAAAAATCTTCCGGGAACGGCACCCCCACCGGCACCGCCGCTTGAATTTCCACCAGGGTGTCGTAAAGCGAATAGGTCGGAACTGGATAGGCGACCCGCTGGCCAGCATCGACGAAACAGCGCATGACGATCGCCAAGAGCTCGTCCGAACCGTTGCCGGCCAAAACATTTTCCGCTTTGACCCCGTACGCCGCGGCGGCGGCGGCGCACAGACTCTCGCTCATCGGCGGCGGATAAAGGCGCAGCGAAGCGGCGATCGATTGGCGCAGGGCGGCGTAGACTTTGGGTGATGGCGGATAGGGATTCTCATTGGTGTTGAGTTTGATAAAATCACCGTCGCGCGGCTGTTCACCGGGAGCATAGCCGGACATCGCCCGGATGTTGCTGCGAAAGTAGTGGCTCATGAGGGCGGATTCTAACGACAGCTCACAGCCATTTCAAACCAACTGAAGGGATAACCCGACCTCATGGCGATGCGATTTCGCCATGGCCGGCGCGGCAATGGAAACCAAGGCGTTCGGACGCCCAGGAAGACATTTTTGTCCAGCATTTCCCGAATATGTCCAGAAATCATCGGAGGCGCAGTAATCTTTGCTAAACTGCCCTTTCCGGACAATCCTAACTAGCTGATATTGAACGACTCCAGATTCCCACGATGGCATGTTTTTGGCTAAGGTTCCTGCGCGAAGCGACTAGCCGGTCATCCAGTGGTAGGGTTTGCCCAGGTTAGGCTAGGCGCGGGCGATAATATATGGACACACCCAAATATCAAAAAAGTGACCCGGCGATCCTCTTGTTAAACGAGATCGACATCCTATTGGCGCAGACGCGCTTGATGGAGTTGTATCTCAAGCAAGCCCAGGCCACCGCGGCCAACGAAAACGCCCGCATCCACGAACAGTACGAAACCGAGCTGACGGCGCTGCGCGCCGAGCTCGCCGACAAGGAACGGCAGCTCCAGCAAGCGCCGGCCATCGACCGCAATCTCACCGCGGTCGTCGAGCAACTGCAACGCGAGCTCAGCGAAAAACAGCAGTGGGTCGCCGGCCAGCACGCGGTATGGCAACGCTCCAGCGGCGAGATCGCCGCGCTGCAACAACGCATCACCCAACTCGAAGGCGAAAACCAAACCGCGCTCAACGCCGCCCGCGAAGCCAATGGGATCAGGGAAAGTCTGGTCGCCGATGTCAGCGCGCTCAACCGTGAACTGGAGAAAAACCGGCGCGAATTCGACCACCAGCAACTAACCGCGCGGCAACTCGAAAGCAGCCTACGCGAGCAGCTCCAACTGTTGCAAACCCAGCTCGCCGACAAACAAGCCTACGCCCTCACGAGCGACGACGAACTCGGCAAAGCCCGTCAAGAAATCGCCGCCCTGCGCCAACATCTGGGCTCCCTGCAAGCGCTCCAGGACGAACTCCAGGCCAATGCGACGCAATCGCTGGAGCTCGCCCAGGGCCGCTTCGAGGGCGAACTGGTCAGCCTGCGCGCGGCCTTGACCGAGCGCGATCGCTCGGTGGCCGAGAGCCAAGCCGCGCTGGTCGAGATCGAGCGCGGCCTGCGCGGTGAGATCGACCAGCTGCGCAATGAACTTGATCAAAAGCAAAACGCCTTGCGGCTGCGCGACGACGATATGCGCAGCGCCGGCGGCCAAATCGCCGCGCTCCAACAACGGCTCGCCGAGCTCGAACTCGCCCAGCGCCAAGCCGCCGCCGCCAATGCCGAGAGTGAAAGCCGGCGCCGCGAGCTCGCCGAAGAAGTCGCCAACCTCCAGCATGAAGTGGAGGTCAAGGAAAAAGAGCTGGTCAACCGCTACGAAGCGGTGACCGCCGTCGAGCTCGCCTTGCATGGCCGCATTCAAGCGTTGCAACAGGAACTGTCGCGCGCCCACGAAGCCTCAGCCGGCCAAGAAGAGGAACTCGATCAGCAGCGCGCCGCCAGTGCGAACTTACAGAGCCGCATCGCCGAACTGGAACGCAGCCAAGCCGACACCACCCTGCTCGATGCCACCCGGCGCGAACTGGAAAGCGATCTCAACCGCCTACGCGCCGACCTGGCGCAAAAAGAATATTTGTTAAGCGGCCGCGAGCGCGCCAGCGTTGAGTTCGAAGCGCGCGCCAGCGCCGAACTCGCCACCCTGCGCCAACAGCTGGAAGCCGAACGTGGCGCCACCGCCGAAGTCCACCGCGAAGTCGATCAAGCGCGCGCCGAACTCGCCGCCAGCCGCGACCAGCTCGAAGCCCAGCTCAAACAAAAGGACGATGAGATTGTTAGCCTGCGCGCCAATGCCAGCGGTCAAAGCGCCCAGCTGGCCCAGCAGGTCAGCGACTTGCAGACGCAACTGGCCGAGCGCGCGAGCGCGGTGGCCAGTCTCGAAGCGCGTCTCGGCGGTGAATTGGCCGCCTGGCACCAACAGTTGGCCCAAGAACGCAGCAGCGCCAGCCGGGCCAATGACGCGCTAGCGAATTTACAGGCCGAACTCACCACCCTTGGCGAACGCCACGACAGCGAGCGCCAAGCAAAAGATCAAGCATTAGCCAGCGCCAGCGCGCACAACGAGCAACTGGCCCAGCGGGTGAGCGAACTACAACTGGATTTGGTCGAGAAGCAGCTCCTGGCCGAGAGTCGGGGCGGCGAACTCGATCAGCTGCGTACCAGCGTCAGCCAGTTCAACGAACAGCTGAGCGACAATGCCGTGCGCCAAGCGCAATTGGATGACGAGCTCAACCGCTTGACCAGCGCCCGTGACGACGACGCGCGCCAGCAGACCGCCCTCGCAGTGCAGCTCGACCAAGCACGCGTTGCCAACGCCGCCATCCGCGCTGAACTGCAAGAGACCAAGAACCGCGGCGCTGAACTGGAAGCGCTGCTGGAAAGCCAGCACAGCGCCATGGCGGTGATGGAGACCGAACGCGCCCGCTTGCGCCAAGATCTCGACGAGCTCGACACGCGCCACCAGCAAAACTTGGCCGATGGCAGACAGGCGTTGACCAGCCTACGCAGTAACTTGGAAGCTGAACTGAGCACACTGCGCGCTGAACTGCAGCAAAAAGCCTGGACCCTGGCGCAGCACCAGGCGAGCGTCGAAAATCTCGCCCAGGTGCACCGCGAGCAGATTCGTAAACTGGAAGCGCGTCTGCACGATCAACAGCCCAACACCGAAGCGTCTTCGCAAGCCGTCGAGCAGGCGCTCAGCCGCGCCAATGATTTGCAGCGCCAGGTGGAAGAACTGCAAACCGCCTTACATCAAGCCCAAGCCGCCGGCGCAAACCAGGCGGAACAAATTCGCCAGGAATACGCCGCCCGTTTGGAAGCGGCTAACAATCAGCTGGCGGTCAAATCCGCCGAGCTCGTTAACAGCGGCGCGGTGCGCGCCAATGTCGAAGAATCCCTGCGCGCCGAACTGAGCCGGCTGCGCCGCGAAACCCAATCCCGCGCCGAAGCGCTGCAAAGCCGGGAAGAAGAGCTCAACCGCGTGCGCGGCGAAATGACCGCGGTGCAGAACCGCATCGTCCAGTTGCAGTCGGTGACCGCGCGCAGCGAAATATAGCGGTGGTGGTTTTTACCGTTGTTTTTATTGATGTTTTTTAAGTGTAGTATAGTTTGTAGTATAGTACCAACGCCGAAATAATATAATAATATCAATTACTTAGAGCGTTTTTTGCCTACCGCAAACCACCACAAATCTATTAAACGCGATCACCGTCACTTTGCGTAACAGTCACACACGCTGAGCATGTGTCTTTGAAAACGACACTTCAGCTTAAAACAGCAAACGACTCACGCTTTGTGCCAGCTTTCTCAGCAGCCGATAACCAACGTGGCGCCGTACCACGTCCTGTCCACGTGTTGCCCTTGCCATCATCGTACTTAACTGCAACTTTCTCTCGTTTTTTGCCAGTAGTCTTTTTCGCAGTAGCCGCCTTACCGCCCATAGCAGCACGTAATTCTGCCAAAGTAATGTCGTTGGCACTCATCTGCTTGACGATGGCTTTGATGACTTTGCCACGCTTGCGACCAATACGTTTTGCTTCTGCTAACAGCTTGGCGATCTGTGCTGCGATTTCCGTTGGTGATCTCATTATTACTTTGTAGTTTGTTAATGAATGGACTGTAGATATTATATCGAATTGAATACTTTGGAATTGATTTTCCGCAAACCACCGTTGCCACCGTTACTTTGCGTAACGGTCACACACGCTACGCAAGTGTCGTTTTGACACGACGCTTGCTACAACCACACATACTTTGCAATCCTCAACCGTCCAGCAACAGGACGGTCAGCACTAAACCGTAGCTATTGTCTGCTGTGCTTTAACAAGTGCTTGCTGTGCTTTACGCTGTTGCTGCCGCGCCCGCTCCGCCGTCACAGCTTGTCCCGCACGTTTCGCTAGGGTTTTCAGCGATGCTACACGTTGCTGGTCGGGTGTCAGCGGTTTGATTGGCTTGATTGATTTGGGTTGTGCTTCAGTAACGCTGGCCGCTTCGCGTTCACGCTCAGCAGCCGATTCAAGCGTTCTTGCTATTAAATCATGCAACCACTTATCGTGTCGTGCCTTAATTGTACTAGGATGATTAGGTTGGATTTCATGTATACGCATTGGGTATTTAGCGACACAAGATTTTTCATGCAAATCTTCAACTACTACAAAAAACTTCAATCGCAGTTCTTGTAATTGCGAGCTTTACACTCACGTGCAAGTTTTTGTGCCGCAGCTATCTGCTGTGTTGTCATCTTTGCTGCAACTATGTCTCTGTTTTTTTCAGCGTCTGCATTACTTTTTACCGCAGCCAAGTTCCACCACATGTGTGCACGTACATAATCTTGCACAACACCTCGCCCGTTTCCATACATGATGCCTAAATTGTATTGTGCACGAGCAAGACCTTGTGCCGCTGCCAACTTGTACAACTTCACCGCCTCTGCATAATCTTGCACAACACCTTGCCCATTTTGATACATGAAGCCTAAATTGCTTTGTGCATCAGCAAGACCTTGTGCCGCTGCCAATCTATACAACTTGACTGCTTCTGCGTAGCTTTGTACAACACCCTTCCCTACGTAATACATTACACCTAATTCATGCTGTGATAATGAGAGGCCTTGTATTGCAGACAATTTTAATAAACGAACCGCCTCCGTATAATCCTGTACAACTCCTTTTCCATCAATTAGCATTTCAGCTAATTCAAACTGGGCAAGCATGTGACCTTGAGCTATTGCCAAGTTAAACCACCGTATCGCTTCTGGGTAGTCCTGCTTTACGCCGAACCCATATTTGTACATCGCCCCAATCTGAGTTTGTGAATATGCATCGCCTCGTGCTGCTGCAATTTTAAATTTCTTAAGTGCCATCGCATAGTCTTCTTTTGCGAACGCAGCATCACCATCCTCAACTTCACCCGCCCAAACAACAGCACTGACTACAATTGCCAGTGTGACAAAAATAGTTCGCAATATCGGCATCACTTATTTCCCTTGTAGTGACCACATCGTACATTACGCGCTTGTGCCACTACCAAAGCACAAGCACTACAATGCGTTAGCTATTCTGATAGCGCTGCCGACTAAACTTTACATAGCTAGCGTAAATATAACCAAGATTGGAGCGAGGGCAGCACAAGCAGTCGCTTGATATGAAATCACCTAATTAACTTTTATAACCACATCGCAATTTCGGGCTTCGCTATTTGTGAGGTAAGAACAATTAATATTTCCATTTATTACCTCGCCTTTTATTAGTGCACCATCTTGTTTTACCCAATCTTGCTCCTTCGTTCCGCATACTTTGTTTAATGCCTGGCGAATTGCTTTTGGGGAAACATTTTTATTTACTGTTATCAAAGCAGTTTGGAGCTGATTTCCCTGCTTCCATTGAGCGTTGACACCCACCACATCTATACCGAGAAAATTATTTATTTTATTTAATGCACCATTGTCAGTAAATTCAGATTATCTAGCTCGCGATCCCACCGCTTTGGATAGGCTTAAACTAAATAGCACTTTTTGAATAAGGTCATGTTGCTACTGCTTTCGATATTTAGTGATCGAAAAAGCTGGTGCAATAGGACCCACTACGTGGGCAGTTTGGTAGACATAATCTTTATCTAAAAAATAGACAGTGAATGCATCAGGACTCCCCACTTCGCCGTAGTCAACAAAAATGGTTCTAAACGTGTCATCAGAAATTTCGTCGAGGATTTTTTTATAAGATTCTGAAACAGCTTTCATTTTTTGGTAGTCAGCTGCTGAAATTACCTTTTGTTGCAACCATCCAGTGAGGCTATTCAAATCTTTATTTATATCTGTCGCTAATTCTTTTTTAGTGATTTTTCCTTTGTAATAAGCTAAACATTTTTTTTGCGCGGCAGTTTCATTTTTCACCCATTGACAATCTCCAAACTTCGTTTCGCTAATCGTCAATTTCTCAGCACTGCCTGACCGCCACACCCCAAGCCATCGATTATTAATGGATAGCGAATCCTGAGGCGCCGTCGCGGTTGCTGGCTGAGCAAGTAAATATGACATGCCGGCTTCTTCAATAGCGCCATAAAAACTTTGCTGAAGGAATTTACCTAAACAATCTTGATCATTACAGTCAACCTTATAAACCCCTGAGTATGCTGTTTTATGGTCAAGTCGGCGTTTAGTTGCATTCTCTTCAGCGTATATATTAAGTCTTCTAATTGCCCATGCAATATTCTTAAAGTCTTCACGTGCACAGATTAATTGCAATCCTTTGTCACTGATATCACTGCAATTAGGCGGAAGAACATCCGCGTACGACGCGCTCTCTTTCATATGTTGCAAAATTAAATTGTAGTGTGATGTTTTGATATTCCAATTCTCTAAAGGTTTATTGTTATCATTCTTACTGGTTACACCTTCTCTGACCCCGTTTGATTCACCCTTAGTTTCTGGCTTTGCATCTGTGCGCTTAGCTTCTGTTGGTGGTGCCTGAACCACTTTATTGATATTCCTAACAAATGAAAGTGTGTCTTCATGACCATCGTTAGTTGTTAGTTTTAAAGTAAAGCTACCGTCCTTTGAGCTTATTTTTCTAAGTGCCCATACGACTGAAGTATTATTGTTTACGATGAGGCTCAGAATATCACTGCGGCTATCCCATTCCATTACTTTAACAGGAATCACTTTCCCATTAATTTCTATTGATTTATTGTCGCTTTTCAAGCTTATAACAACAGTGGCCTGATCAGTATCACCCTTCCAGACACCGCTTAAATCATCTAAGGGATCACTTCCTTTAAAATCTATAAAGGAAACGATAGCAATTGTAGCGATTATCGATGCGATTCCAATATACGCCAACTTATTTTCATCGGATTTTTCTTTTACGAATATCTTTTTGTAATAGTCTATGTTAACCCATCCACCAAAAACCAATGGCATAATAAAATAAGTTGATGCGTTTAAGTATTGCAATAATTTTATTTCTGGAAAGACTGATTCTAATAATGCTGTCAAAACACAACCGAGGGTTATTATCCCAAAGAGGAACAGCCCCTTCTTCGACATTCCTAAGTGTACGTAATAAAAAACACCGAAAATAAATCCCCAAATATTGAATGCCGCCGTCACTCTTTCGCTTAAAGATAAGTTCTTAACTAAGGGGAGTTTCACACCACCGGCCTTGTCAATTAGATCAAATCTTTTTTTCCATTTACCACTAATTTCTTGCTCGGACATGGCGTTTCCTTTAATAAAAGTTTGTCTGAATGTCAGTCCTAATTTAACTCAAGATAGATACTGAGATCCCAGTTATAGCGCTGTCTAAATTAGCGAAGCAAATTCTATTGCAAGTAAGATAAAAATTATGAGCAAGGTGATCAATGCGCCCCAGATACTGGTTCCCCCGATTAGCGAAAAATGTAAGGGTGAGTTGGCCACCCTATGTTTGGTATCGATGTGATCTAGGTACTGCCCGTTAGCATATATTCCGCAGTATGCGACTACTCCTAGATAGAGTAGGTAGCCAACGATATCGCTTTTCGTAACGTACACGGCAATTAAAAACGGGAAAATGGTTCCCCACCATAATACCTGTGCAGTTCGCATATACATTTTTCGGTAAGCGAACCAAAGAGATCCCAGTATCGCAGCCGGCCAATTCCAGGATCGAAAACTTACAAAAGATGCCCCAGCATTTGTATTGCAAAAGTTTTCAAATTGATAGCGGTAATAGTTAACGTTATTTTTTATAAACCGCTCAAATTCCTCCGATGCAACAAACTCCGCAGTTATTCTGCGCTCACCTTCTACGCTTACTTTATTTGGTGTCTGTTGATCGCGGGAATTCATTTTATTTAAGCCGCTTGCAAAACATTTTGTTGTCGGAAAAAGAAACGACTTATTTGTTTAGACTGTGAAAAACGCTATTTTTCTACTGCTGTTCAAACTGAAGAAAATTTAAAATCCTCCGATGGTGCCAAACGGACTAAAGAGGCGTTTTGAGTCATTTTGGCTACAGTAATCGCAGTAATACTTTTTTGACTGCTTGATCTCCACGTTTCGCATAGTTTGCAGCGTTGCTACACGCCGCTGATCTGGTGTTTTTGGTTTGATTGTTTTCGGTTGGATTTCATGTAGACGCATTGGGTATTTAGCCAACTCTCCCATACCTAAGAGATGTGGCACATCACAGTCTTGTTGATACCGTCATTCACAAAACCTAAGCTGTTTATAACCATCGAAATATAAATTAAGGGGTTTTCCGTCGATCTCAGCAGACCTCAGTTTATATCCTTTTGTTTCTAAGTTATATAGCCATTGGTAGGTAAGCTTCCCCTTTTTTTTCGTCACTGTCGCTTCAATTATTACTAAAGTAGGGTTATTGGCATCCGTTACAAAACTTCGCCAGTTCACACTCCCTTCGAGAGCAACGCAGGCAGCGACAGAAATCCCTGCTTCAGTTTTCTTCATCACTGCTATCTCCCCGCTCCTGGAAAAAAAGAAAAATATTGCGGCCAGAACGGCCACACTAGCTATTGGCATCGCCCAGTTTCGGTTTGAGGTCGCAATTGGTTGTTCGGGCATCCTTTCTTGTGATGCTACTTGTGCCGATAGACTAGGTGCATTTGCCGAAGATACAACCACATCATCTTCTACTTTAGTTCCGCATGTGTCGCAGAACTTAACGCCTTGCAATAGTTGCTTCCCGCATCCTGTGCAATAAGCCATACGCTGCTCCCTATTTTCAGTTCATACCTTTGCCGCTACTAATCCCGATAACAGCCGTTTCAAAGTATTCCACCGTCCAGTACCAGTTTACGAATAAATCTGCGTGATACTGCAAGGGTCAGACACAGAACGCCGTTGCTAACGCTTGAACCCCCGACGCACCACCGCACTGACCGCCTCAATCTGTGCATCAATTTCACCACTCTCCACCGCTTTACGCAAAACTGCAAGCGTAGCATTCAATTCTGCCGCCGTCGTCTCTACCGCAGTTCGCCCTCGTGCCAATTCCACCACTTTGTTGCCGTATTTGACAGCAACACACACCTTGCCACCGTCCACAGCCCAAAACCACGCTTTCACACGTTTGGGTTGCTGTACCACGCTGACATTGCCCGCCGCATCCTTTACACGTTTACTACGCATAGCGGTGTAGACGGTACCCGCAGTTTTCGCCGCTGCCAGTGCTATTTGCTCATCCAGTTTTGCCAACAGCTTTTGACGACGCTGTATGACAGGGTTGTTTTCGCGTTGCGGTTTTGCGGCTACCAATTTCAGTGTGTTCAGTGTGCTCATTTGTCGTTCTCCCTCTAGTTAAACTACTGAACACACGATAACGTCTGATTTTTCAGAATACGAGTGAAGATTATTTTCACATATTGTTTGGTTTGTATAAATAACTATGACGCGAACAGAATGTTGTTTGTTGCCAGATTTGCCGTAGTTATACGTGCGATCACATTACTACCGAAAAAACGTGCAGCACCACACAGTCGCTTTGGTGCCCTAAAACTGGCCATTGATGTGCACAGGGACGGAAACGCTGCGCGGTAGCAGCGACTTGCAGTCACTATCCATAATGGACGCATTCGCATTTGTCAGCGAATTGGCGCAAGGAGAAACGAATTTGACACGAAGATGAAGCTGTGAGAACCCTACAGCTTGCGTCACAAGCAAGCACTGCCTACACGGCAACTTGCAAACTTGCAGTGGTCGTCACTTTGGCTGCTGCACTTAAGTTGCGTTTGATCAGCAGCACGTAAAAGGAGACCGCCAAACTGCCCTTTACCTCATACAGGTTGTGCCAAAGTGTTAGTGGTAAGAACTCAGCGAATGAGATTTCCATATTGAGCCTGTTGCTTAAGGCTCAGTGTGAGTTGAATCTTGCGAATGGGTGTGTATTAAAAGCAATTCATGTATTCAATGCTTCAAATCATTTAATAGTTCGCGACTTTTTAAAACTACTAAAACTGGAAGTTAAAAAAAATCTGCAAGTCAGCAATACGTAATGAGCGTAGCGAATGAAGTAGTGCGACGCAGCAGAAACTGAGCGCGAAGCGTTCAGTTAAAAATAGACTGCCAAATAATGCTGCACGAGGCTATGGGTTGAGGTTTTTGTAACCATCTCTGTCAGCAAAACCTTCCAGCATTACAAAACCACCCTGTTGTGTCAATCATCAGCACCTGGCTGTTACATGGAACTGATACAGCACACGGCTACGCACTACACACCGACTACAGCGGTTAACGCTGAGACGCACGAAACAACGCCGCAAGCGTTTTGGTACAGCGTGGGCAAGCGTGGGTAGCTGAATGCTGCCTGACAACGCGATAACGCACGATAACGTTGCTGAAGCGATTTACGCGACACACAGCACTGCACCCGCTATGTACAGCCCAATTCAGAATCAAATAGTTTCACTAAAGTATTTGGTCAGACGCGAACTGCTTGAAATCATTGACCTCTTTTGCAGAGCCAGTTTCGGTCGTATTTTCGGAACAACGAATGCACAATAAATACACGACTATTATTTGATTAACGGGAGAAACGACAAATGGCGCAAGCACGTACACTGAAGGAAAAAGAACTCAAACAACTACTGCAATTTATTGCTTTTCGCAAACACGCATTACGGAACCGCTGTATGTTGCTGATTACGCATTGGGCTGGAATGCGGGTTGGAGAAGTGGCTGCACTGCAATACTCAGATGTGCTGGCAGCAGACGGCAGCATACTTGCCGAAATACGTTTGGCAGCAGATCAGACTAAAGGCGACAAAGCACGTGTTGTGTATGTGGCAGAAAAACTACGCAAAGAACTGCTGAACTATGTTCGCACTTACCCGCAGACTAACCCAACACGCCCCTTGTTTTACACGCAGAAACGCGACCACTTCACAGCAAACACTTTGGCACAGCACTTTTTCTGGTTGTACAAGGCGGCAGGGCTAAATGGTGCTTCGTCACATTCTGGCCGAAGGACTTTCATCACTACTTTGGCAAACAAGGGGGTCAGTGTGCGGTTACTGCAAGCTCTTGCTGGTCACCGTTCAATTACCACTACCCAAGTGTATATCGACGTAAATGACGCGATGAAGCGAGCGGCGGTGGAACTGGTGTGAGTGTCGTTTTGAAAGACACTTATGCACGGACTGCTGTGGAATCAGGCTAAAACTTCGGTGTGGGAGTTTTGCTGCTGCAATCTTGTTGAGATTGCTGCAACCGTCCAGCAACGAGACGGTTGCACTTCGAAACATTATTTCTTTTTGCTGGGAACCACAGACAAACCGCACTGCGCTGATTTCGCAACAGTAGGTAGGGGCGGCAGTGCCAAGCCGTTACGAGCCAAGTAGATGAGTTCATCCAGCTTGTTCATGTAATCGCGCAAGTCGCCTGTTGACTCCACCAGTTGCAAACAGTACAGAGCCTGCTGATCCGACAAATGAACGTCTTCGCTCTGCAGAATTAATTGCGCTCTAGTTAGAACTTGACGTGCGCTCAAAGCAGGGAAATTTATCAGGCCACAGCGCGAACGCAGACTTTTGTGAATGTTCATCGCATCGTTGGTCGTGACAATCAACATGACTCTGTCCTGCACGGCATCAAGCGCTTTCCAAAAATTGGCGAAATCCCCTTTTAGGGTATCTAGTTCCTCCGCCACGATAAACAATTTCTCTCCCTCCTCAAGAAATATAACGGAGGTCGCGCTCTGTAAATAAGTACGTAGATTTTTCATGCGCACGAGTTCTTCCATGTCTTTGTGTTCAATTCGTGCGTGTGCGCCGCCGATAGCCACTGGCAGTAAACGCGCCGCTGTACTTTTTCCAGTACCGTTCGGCCCCCAAAGCAAGATGTTTCCTTCAAGTGCCTTGTTTGCATAGGCGTCAATTCGGGTTTGCACAGCCAGGCTGGGGTAGATCACATCGCCAAGTGACTGGGGTGCGTATTTGATAGCGGTTTTCATGTTTTGTGTTCCTTTGTGTAGTGGTTTTTTTTGTGTATGTCGAAAAGGGGAGTTCCCTCCCCCTTTCGGTCATTAAGCTACTTTTGCGAAAACATCCGCGTTGGCCGCCATCCCCAACAAATCGCTAGCCTCTTTGTTGAGCGCCTGATCTGCATCTTTTTGACCAGCGCGAACTTTTGCCATGCGTATCAGCAGTGCCTGAACGAGAGCTTCGTTGATGTCGGACAAAACACCCACAATAGAAACCATGCCGTCTGGTGCAGGTTTAGCCAGCAAAACAGCGTAATCCCCAGTGACGCCCGCCAGCGACAGCGTTGCCAATGGAGTAATTGTCGCTAGTTCCACGTTCGCTTTGACTTCGCCAGTAGCCGAAACAATCGCAGCACGTTTCGCCTGTGCCGCTTCTGACACCACCATATCGCGTTTGATTTCTTCGATGCCGCCTTGTTCTGCGATGTAAGCGGGCAGATCGTTAGCGGTGATAGCTTTAGAAATCGCCGCTTTGAGCACGTAGGCATAGCCATGCGCACGTTTGCGATCTGAGCTGAATACGAAACGCACGAACATCGTGAGTGTCGTCGTGTTGCTCTGCACTTTGACTCCATCCGCTGTAAGCCGCGCACAAAGCTCATTGCGCAGCGTCTTACGGCTGTTGCCATCAGCGTTTACGAACTTGTTTTGGAATACGTCCAAGCAGCCCGCAAGCAACGCGTACAGCCCATCATTAGCTTTCTTGTAGTCAGTTATTTCCCACTGCTGACGACGCTCAGACAGAGCGTCCAGAGACTGGACGATGCCATTTGCAATAATCATGTTGTCGTTCGACGGGGTAAAGGCGGTTTTGACAGATTTGCTCATTTTGATTCTCCGATTTAAAAGTCGGCGCGATGCTGGTGGCGGAATTGCCAGAAGTTGTATCGCGCTGACGAATAGGATTAGATCACTAAGAACTAATAAATCAGTCAACAACCAATAATCAGTTATTATCTGTAGACATATGAAAGAACAATTGCTTCCGTGGTACCTCCGTAGCGCGGATTTCTACAAACCGAACTGGCACACACGGCCTACGATTGGCTTTGAGTTGCTGTTTGAGTTTTTGCGGCTCAGCCCTAGCTATGAACTGGCCCGCAAAGCCAGCATGGAAGGGCTAAGCACTGCTGACCAGCTACTATTGCCGCCAGATTTTGAGCAGGTAAAAAACACCTATCAGCTCTTGGGCGATGTGCAAAAAATCTTGTTTCGGCAATGGTGGATCGCAAGAGGACTCAGCACCTTTGGCAATCCCTACGCACGCCCAAAATTGCACGCAGTCGCACAACTGGCAGGTGGGAAAGATATTTCGGCTGAAACCCTCGTAGGTAACTTCGAAAGTTACCTAGCTGGAGCGCGTCATGAGGAAGGGCTAGTGGATAGCGTGCTCATCGCAGTCCCTTTGGGCCTACGTCAATCAGAAATCCGCAGACAGATGTCCGCTATTCTTACTGCCTATTCAGGCCATGAGCAAAACTCACGGCAAAGTCCATTGATAAAATTGCAAGGCAAGCGGCTGCGATCAAAGGTGCTGTTCAATGGCCTACGACTGCTTTGGTTTAAAGCTGCAAAACCCCAATGGGAACACTGGCGGCTGGGTGCTAAATCAAGATTCAGCGTCACCTATTCCAAAGAACTCAATCCTGCCAATCCCCGTAGAGTGGTCAGCACGCTGGAATCGTACGATAGAGAGATGATGACAAAAATCACCAATCGCGCGCTGAAGAAATTCGAATCCATTGCGGAGAACGCAGCAAGAGGGCGATTCCCTTCGCAAGACCCAGTCCATCCAGTAGATTTTCAGTATCCGTTTCTTGCCAAACGAATACAGCGCAAAAACACATGGGAACAAGAGGAGAAAGCACGGTTACTTGCGGCATTCCGCAGCCGTCGGCATTAGTGCAAGACCGTCCCGTTGCTGGACGCTTGCTGAACGTAACAGCCCAGCACGACCCAGCCCACTCACGTATTCGCCCCTATTTCACCGTCGGTTCGGCGGTGATTTTGGTTTGGTGCTGCCGCAGAGGGCTGTCGTGCAAATCCGAAACTCAGGCTTTCTGCCGCTTCTTCGTCGGTTTCATCGACTGCAATTTAGCCACGTTCATTTCGTTCTGGTAATGACTGCCGTAGAAACGTGTGATCATTTCCGCGCTAGTTCTGGCATTTTGCGCCAACGTATTCCAGTCGATGTTGTCGCCCTTAGTAATCCGAAACATGATTGCTGTGTGACGCAGGCTATACAACGTGCGCACCGTACTTTTCGCATCCAGTCGCAAATCAGTCACTTCTAGCAAGTGGTAAAACAGTCGCACCAGCTGTACGTAAGCGTAGTCTCTGTTGCGATGCTCTGGCATAAACACGTAATCGTCGTCTTTAGCCAATTTCCGTTCAGCTTGATATTCTCGTTGCCGTTCATACACTTCAACGGCGATGGGCATACTGATGAAGGGCTTGTTGTGCTTTTTGGTGGTTGGGGGTGACAAGCGCAAATACGTGTTGTCCTTTCGCACTACTGCCACATGCGAATGCTTCAGCACCTTAATATCTGATGGCCGCACGTAAGTGTTGACCATAAACAAGATCAAGTTATGCAACTCTTGTGTAAATCGCATCCGCCGCTCTGCCTTACCTTGCGCATTACGCACAACGATCTCAGTGCCTACTAATGCCTTCGCTTTGTTATGCAGTTTCGTGTATTCCCAACTATTAAAATAACCACGCGGGTCATCTTCCATAGTGATGGTGGGAAACGCGGGTAAGTGCGGGATGATTTGCTTGCGGTGGGCGTGCTTTAACACTTTACGCAGCAGCGATTCGTGTAACTTAAGCGTTGCGACCTTCAGCCCTTTTTCCGTCAGCGTGTTTAAGTAAGTCTCTATAACCGTGTAATCAATCTGCCCCACATCGTATGTGCGGAAATACGGCAGCATGTGTACACGCAGACGGCTTTGTTCGTTGACGTTGATGCTTGCGCTGAGTTCCCCGCGCTTGATGCGTGACTCTTGCAACTTCAGCATCTCTTTCGCGCAAACCTCAAAGCGCGAATTTTTACCAATAACTAAACCACCCGTCTTACGCACAAGCAGCTCTTCGTAAAAGGCAATGGCTGCCTTAAACGCTTCGTTCTTCTTATCAGTTTTTGTAGTGCGTTTGAAAATTCTTCCGCTATCGTAAAAACGTGCCCAATAAAATGGGGAGGCGTCGATGCGGAATATGACTAGCTTGCTTGGATAATTCGGTACAGATTCAACAGTAGAGGGAATAGGAACTGTTCTGTGCCTACTAATTACCAAAGCTGTTTCATGCTTAGTATCCATGCTTGTAGTATAGCTTATACTATACTACAAAATCAACCACGTAAATTCCTAACTGATTGAATTTACGTGGTTTTTTTGGTGGAGACGAGGAGGATCGAACTCCCGACCTTCGCATTGCGAAAGCGAAGCTCGGGAAATCAGCCAAGCCAAGAGCGGGCTGGAAAACGAACTCACCAGCCTACGCGGCGAGGTTCAACAAAAAGCCGCCGCGGTAGCCCAACAACAGGCAGCGATGGATGAGCTGGCGGCCAACTACCGGCACCAGGTGGAAGAGCTCGAAGCCAATCTCAGCGCCCATCAACAGGCCAGCGAACAGCGCCGCCGCGAAGTCGATCAAGCGCAGGCACAGATCGATCAATTGCACGGCCGGATCGCTGAGTTGCAAACCGAGTTGCAGCACGCCGAAGCGAACGCCAAGCGCGCCGCCACGCTCGAACAGCGCGCCGGCGCAAATTCCGCGCTTGAGCAAGCGCTGCGTAGCGAGATCGACCGGCTCATCGGCGAGGCTCAGGAACGCAATCAGATCTTGCAAGATCGCAACGAAGAATTGGTCAGAGTTAAAACCGATCTCGACGGCTTGACCGAGCGTTTCACCCAGCTGGAGTCCCAGGCGGTCCAAGCCGAAAAGAACGCCGATGGTGAAACCGAGAGCATGCAGACGGAATATCAAGCCCAGCTGGCGCTGCTGCAAGCCGAGCTCAGCCAGAAGGAATGGGCGCTGGAAGAGCGCCAAGCGATCATCGCCGGCTTGGAGCAGGAACATCGCCACGAGCTCGAAGCCTTGCGCCAACAGTTGGCGGCCAAGGAGGTCGCGCTCACGCCCGCGCCAGGCGCCTTCGTGTTGGGCGATCCCAACCTGACCGACGAGCAGCGCGACAAACTCAAAAAGCTCGACGACATTGAGAGTGAATTACGCAATGGCGACGCCCTCGGCACTAGCCTGCTGAACCGCCGCCGTTGGCCCGGCGGCTTCGGGTCGAAACGCCGTTGGCGTTCCTAAGATCACAGCGAAATAAATCCAGCGGCAGAGCGAAGGACGACGATGATACAAACAGAACGGGTAACCAGCGGCATCAAGGGTTTGGACCCATTGATCGAAGGCGGCTTTCCCAAGGGTCGATCGATTTTGGTGACCGGTGAGCCGGGCACCGGCAAGACCATCTTTGCCTTGCAGTTTCTCGCCGACGGGTTGGCGCGCGGCGAGAAAGCGATCTTCGTCACCGCCGACGAAGGACCGCTCGACGTGCTCGAACAAGCGGCTTCCATGGGCTGGGACTTCGAGCGCTATGTCGAGACCAAAGAGTTGGCAATCCTCAACGCCGGGACCTATTTAAGTTCGCTGCCCGGCGCCGGCCGCGAGCGCCAGATCGATCTGCAAAAAGCGGTCAGCGATTTGGCCGCCTTCGTCAATCAAATCGGCGCCTCGCGCTTGGTCCTCGATCCGGCTGGGCCGTTCGTGCTGTTACGCGACAGCGCGGCGCGCATCCAGGATCAAACCCGGCTGTTGATTAAATTACTGCGCACCTCGATGAATACCACCAATCTGCTCACTTCCTACGCCGTGCCGCGCACCGGCGAGCGCAGCATGCATGGCATCGAGGAATACATGGTCGCCGGCGCCATCGTGCTGGAAATGATCTGGCACAGCGAGGGCGGGCTCGGCCGCAGCTTGATCGTCGAAAAAATGCGCTGCACCAACGTCAAACCAACCCAACTCGAGTTCGACATCATCAAAGGCGAGGGTCTGGTGATCCAACCGGCCAGTTAGCGCAGCATCGAAGAATCGCTTTCTAATGAGTAACGAACCGATCTCCACCGGCATCGCCGGCCTCGATATTTTATTGCACGGCGGCTTTAGCCGCGGCCGCTCCTACTTATTTGCCGGCGAAGCCGGCAGCGGCAAGACCATCGCCTGTTTGCAATTTGTCGCCGCCCGGCTCAAAGCCGGCGACAAGGCGGTCTATGTCACGGTCGACGAGCGGCCGTCGGAAATTTTCGAAGCCGCCGCCGCCATCGGTTGGAACCTGCAACCCTATATTCAAGACAAACAATTGATCGTCCTCGACGCCTCGCCCTACTTCGGCGCCCGCGGCGGCGGCGAAAAGGGCATCGATCCGCAAAAGATCGTCGCCGATCTCGGCAACTATGTCAGACGGCTGGGCGCGGCGCTGCTGATCATCGATCCGGTGACGCCGTTTAGCCTGCCGCCCGATGCCAGCAGTCCGGCCCAGGACCAGGCGCGCTCGCTGATCCAACTGGTGCAAACCCAGATCGGCGTCACCAACTTGCTCACCGCCCAGCGCGCTCCAGGCGGCGCGGAGCCCACCACCATCGCCATCGAAGAACATTTGGCCAGCGGCGTGTTGATCTTCAAGTTGACCGAAACCGCGGATGGCTATGAGCGCAGCGTCACCATCAAGAAAATGCGCGGCGTCGCGGTCGCGCCGAAAAAATATCCGTTCACTCTGGAACAGGATCGCGGCATCGTCATCGACCTGCCCGATCACGCGCCGACCGCGCTAAGCAACCCAGCCCCGATGTTCGAATGCTTCGACCCGAGCAAGCCGAGTAACTAGCCAGCCGCGTCAATTAACTGGCGGCGCAATGCCGGAGCGCGGAGCCGGCGGCAAATCTTGCGAATAACGCCGATTTCCCTTAGTTCCGACGGTTTTCTTGACAGCCCGCCGAACCATGCTTAACTTCCCGCCAGCGGCGGAGAAATTATATGCGTTTGGAAAAGCTCACTACCAAGTCTCAAGAAGCGTTGCGCGATGCTCAGTCGCTCGCCGACAAGCGCAATCACCAGGCCCTCGATGTCGAACACCTGCTTTTCGCATTGTTGGGACAAAAGGATGGCGTGGTCTTGGCGCTGCTGCAAAAGCTCGCCGTGCCGCTGAGCCAACTCACCGAGCGACTGCAAAAAGCCCTCGATCGTTTGCCCCAGGTGACCGGCGCCAGCGGCCAGAGCTATATCACGCCGCGGCTCAAGAAAGTCATCGAAAGCGCCGAGTCCGAAGCCGAAGCTTTGAAAGACGACTATGTCTCCACCGAGCATCTACTGCTTGCCATGGTGCAAGAGAGCGGCGAGGCGGGAAAAGCGCTCAAAGAACTGGGCGCCAGCCGGGATAAAATTTTGAGCGCGCTGGTCAGCATCCGCGGTTCCCAGCGCATCACCGATCCCAATCCCGAAGAAAAATATCAATCGCTTGAAAAATACGGCCGCGATCTCACCGATCTGGCGCGCAAGGGCAAGCTCGATCCGGTGATCGGCCGCGACGATGAAATTCGCCGGGTGATTCAAGTGCTGTCGCGCCGGACCAAGAACAATCCGGTGCTGATCGGCGAACCGGGCGTCGGCAAGACCGCCATCGTCGAAGGGCTCGCCCTGCGCATCGTCAACGGCGATGTGCCCGAAGGTTTGAAGGAGAAGAAATTAATTTCGCTCGACTTGAGCGCCCTGGTCGCCGGCGCGAAATTCCGCGGCGAGTTTGAAGATCGGCTCAAAGCAGTGTTGAAAGAAGTCACCGAGGCGAGCGGCCAGATCGTCCTGTTCATCGACGAACTCCATACTCTAGTCGGCGCCGGCGCCGCCGAGGGCGCCATGGACGCGTCCAACATGTTGAAACCGGCTCTGGCGCGCGGCGAGCTGCGCTGCGTCGGCGCGACGACTCTGGACGAATTCCGCAAACGGATCGAAAAGGATCCGGCGCTGGAGCGGCGCTTTCAGCAGGTCTACGTCGGCGAGCCTTCGGTGGAAGACACCATCGCCATTCTGCGCGGCCTGAAGGAGCGCTACGAAGTCCATCACGGCGTGCGCATCACCGATCCGGCAATCATCGGCGCGGCGACCCTGTCGCACCGCTACATCAGCGACCGATTTTTGCCCGACAAGGCGATCGACTTGATCGACGAAGCGGCGTCGCGGCTGAGAATTGAAATCGACAGCATGCCCATCGAGATCGACGAAGTTGAACGCAAGATCATGCAGCTGGAAATAGAACGCCAAGCGCTCAAGCGCGAAGAGGACAAAGCGTCGAAGGATCGCTTGGCCCTGCTCGAACAAGAAATTCACAGCCTGAAAGAAACCTCCAGCGGCCTCAAAGCCCATTGGCAAAATGAGAAAGCCGCCATCCAACAGCTGCGCGGCATCAAGGAAAAGATCGAAGCGACCAAGGTCGAGGAACAAAAAGCCCAGCGCGAGGGCAATTTGAATAGGGCCGCCGAGCTGCGCTACGGCACCTTGACCCAATTGCAAAAAGACAGCGACACAGCCAATCGGAAATTGGCCGAACTGCAAAAGCATCAAAAGATGCTCAAGGAAGAGGTCGACGCCGAGGACATCGCCGAAGTGGTCGCCAAGTGGACCGGCATCCCGGTATCGAGGATGCTCGAAGGCGAGGTACAAAAGCTCCTCAAGATGGAAGAGCGCTTGAAGCTTCGCGTGGTCGGCCAGGAGAGCGCCATCATCGCGGTGTCCAACGCCGTGCGCCGCGCCCGCGCCGGCTTGCAGGATGACAACCGGCCGATCGGCTCGTTTATCTTTCTCGGCCCCACCGGCGTCGGCAAGACTGAATTGTGCCGCGCCCTGGCGGAATTTCTCTTCGACGACGAGCAGGCGATGATCCGTCTCGACATGTCGGAGTACATGGAAAAGCATTCGGTGTCGCGCTTGATCGGCGCCCCGCCCGGCTATGTCGGCTACGATGAAGGCGGCCAATTGACCGAAGCGGTGCGCCGCCGGCCCTACTCCGTGGTGCTGTTCGACGAGATCGAAAAGGCCCATCCCGATGTCTTCAACGCGCTCTTGCAGTTGCTCGAAGACGGCCGCATGACCGACGGCCAGGGGCGCACGGTGGATTTTAAGAATACCGTGATCATCATGACCTCCAATCTCGGCAGCCAATTCATCCAAGAGCATGGCGGCAAAGACCGCCAGCGCATGGAAGAATATGTCGGCAACGCGCTACGCGAAGCCTTCAAGCCGGAATTTTTAAACCGGGTCGACGAGACCATTATCTTCGGCAGTCTCGGCCGCGACGAGATCAAGTCCATCGTCGACATTCAGTTGAAGCGGCTGCGCCACAATCTGGCCAATCGCAAAATGGCCCTGGAGATCACCGAGCCGGCCAAAGCGCTACTCGCCGACAAGGGCTACGATCCGGTCTACGGCGCGCGCCCGCTCAAGCGCACCATCCAACGATTGATTCAGGACCCGCTGGCGGTTAAGATTCTTAGCGGCGAGTTCAAGGAAGGCGACACCGTGCGCGTCGAGGTCGAAGACGATGAGTTGAGTTTCACCCATGGTCAAAGCGCGGCCAGCGGCGAAGCCTTCGAACCGAGGATGTTGCATTGAAGTCAGCGGTGAAAAAAATCCCCATCGGCCTAGCCAAAGTGCGAAAAGAGCTGCCGCCGCCGGGTAAAATCTTGCCGAGCAAGAAAGACTTGCTGCGCAAACGGGCCAAGGCCGAACTGCAACGGCAACTCAAAGCTGCTGTGAGCAATAGCCGAAGCTAGTCAGCTCCTGAACAGCAGCGACCGCAAGAGGGGGCAGCCATATCGGCCCGCCCCCTCTTCGTTTTTGGTCGTTGCGGCTGAATTGTAACATGATCTTCATCCGTCATACCCGCGAAAGCGGGTATCCAGGCTAATTCGGCGCTGTACAAACCTGGATTCCCGCCTGCGCGGGAATGACGAACTCGGTTAGTGCGGCGGTTGGAGATAAATCCACCATGTTCATTGTCCGGGGACGAGCCTAAGCTCATGCGCACTTCGTAGAAAGAAACAGATTTCCAATTCATGGCCGATTCAACCATTAGCGCAGAGCAGCAACGCCATTCCCGGCTAATCCTTTATCAGGTATCGCTGGGTCTCGCCGTGGTGGCGATCAATCATCGCGCCATTCAGATCGCGTTGCCGACGCTTACCCATGTGTTTCACAGTGACTTGTCGTTCATTCAGTGGGTGTTGCTGGTCTACGATCTTTGCGTCATCGGTTTGGTGTTGACGCTGGGCCGGTTGGGCGACTTGTTCGGCCGCAAGTGGATCTATATCTCGGGGTTTTTGATCTTTTCCGCCGGCTCAGCGCTCTGCGGTTTGGCCCAATCGTCGACCCAGTTAATTCTATTCCGCGTCCTCCAGGGCATCGGCGGCGCCATGATCATGGCCAACGGCCGCGCCCTGGTGACGGTCAATTCGCCGGCGTCGGAACGCGGCAAAGCGCTCGGCTTCACCTCCATGGCGTTTCATGTCGGCTACATCACCGGGCCGACGCTGGGCGGTTTCATCATCGACGCGGTGGGCTGGCGCTGGGTGTTTTTTCTCACCGTACCCATCGGTCTCGCCTGCGCTTATTTCGGCTGGAAGATTTTGAAGGAACGCGCGCCAAGCGACCAACCGGTGCAACTGGACTTCGCCGGCGCCGCTTACCTCTTGCTCACCAACATCTGTTTTCTCTACGCGCTCAATCGCCTGCCCCACCGCGGCGCCCGAGACGCGCTGGTCATCACGTTTTTTATCGTTGCCGCCGTGACCTTGTATCTGTTCATACGGACGGAACAAAAAGCGCCGACGCCGATCTTGAGTTTATCGCTGTTCAGCAATCGGCTGTTCACCGCGGCCAATCTCAGTCTGTTTTTTCTCACCTCGACGCAATCGGCGGTGAGCGTGTTAATCCCCTTCTATTTGCAAAACTTGATGGGCTTCACGCCGACCCAGATGGGCTGGATCTTGATCGGCGGTTCGGTGGTGATCATCGTCCTGGCGCCGGTGGCCGGCCGCATGTCGGACCGCTTCGGGTCGAGAATGCTGTGCAGCGTCGGCGCGGCGATCATGATCGTCGGCCAATATTTTATCGGCTCGCTGACTTTGCAGTCGACGATTTTCCAAATGGTCATGCCGCAAATCTTGATCGGCCTGGGCTGGGCGCTGTTCAATTCGCCTAATCAAAGCGCGATCATGGGCACGGTACCGCGCGACAAGGTCGGCGCCGCTTCGGGCATGACGCTCACCACGGCGCGCATCGGCGGCGCCATGGGCATCGCGATCTCCGGCGCGGTGATGACCTATGCGCTCGGCGCCAACGGTCTAACCCCGGAACAGATCGAGTCGCCGGCCAGCTGGGCGGCGGCGCCGGAAATATTTTTAAAATCGTTTAGCTTCACCGCCCACTGGATCAACGCGTTTGCCATTTTCGCGGTGATTTTCGCCGCCATGCGCGGCCCACGCAAGGATTAAACAGTTAAACGATGAGTCAACTCAACGAAAGCGCCGCCGTCGTCCATTCCAAACGTACGGCCAATTTAATTTTGCTGAGCGTCTGCTTGGGCCAAGCTCTGGTCGGCCTCGATCAGCGCGCCATCACCGTCGCCCTGCCGACCCTGACGACCAAGTTCAACACCGCGTTCACGACCATCCAATGGACGATTCTGGTTTACGATCTGGTTCTGATCGGCTTGATCATCACCATGGGCCGCTTGGGCGATATGTTCGGCCGGCGCCGTTTTTACACTCTGGGATTTTTGATCTTCGTCATCGCCTCGGCGGTCTGCGGCGTGACCCAAACCACCGGCCAGCTAATTTTTTTCCGCGCCGTGCAAGCCATCGGCGGTTCGATGATCGCCGCCAATGGCCGCGCCATCGTGTCGGTGAATTTGCCGGTGGAAGAACGCGGCCGCGCCTTGGGTCTCACCTCGACGGCGTTTCACATCGGTTTTCTCACCGGCCCGGCGCTCGGCGGCTTCTTGATCGACAGCTTGGGCTGGCGCTGGATTTTTTATATCAACATGCCGTTCAGCCTGGCCGGCGCCTATCTGGCGTGGAAGGTGGTTCCCGAGACCCGCATGCCTGGCAAAAGCCCGGTGGACATCGCCGGCGCGGCGCTATTGCTCCTAACCAACGGCCTGTTCATCTACGCCATCGATCAATTGCCGCGGGTGGGCTGGCGCCAGCCACATTTCTTTGTGCCCATGATGTCGGCCGCGGTGTCGCTGCTAATTCTCCTGCGCGTCGAAGGCCGTGCCAAGCTGCCGATACTCGTGCTGTCGATGTTTCGCGCCCGGCTGTTCAGCGCCGGCATCGCCAGCCTATTTGTGCTCGCCGCCACTCTGTCGGCGATTAATTTTTTATTGCCTTTCTATTTGCAGAGCCTGTTGGGCTTCTCGGCCTCGCAGACCGGCTGGATCATCGTCGCCGACTCGGTAATCATCATGGTCATGGCGCCCATCGCCGGCGCGCTCTCCGATCGTCTCGGCTCACGGCTGCTGTGCACGCTCGGTTGCTTGGGCGTCGCCGCGGCGCAATTTTTATTAGCCTCCCTCGATCTCCACGCGTCGATTCCACAAATTATGCTACCGCTGGTCATCTGGGGCATCGGCTGGTCGCTGTTCAACGCGCCCAACCAACGGTCGATCTTGGGCGCGGTGGCTTCGGACAAAATCGGCGCCGCCGCCGGCATGATCGCCACCACTGCGCGCACCGGCGGCGCCATGGGCGTGGCGCTGTCGGCGACGCTGTTCGGCTATCTCTTGGCCGGCGCCGGCCTGCCGGCGAGCCAAGTGAACTCGCCGTCAAGTTGGCGCGCCGCGCCGGAACTTTTCATGTCCGGCTTCTCGACAACCATCTATGCTTTGAGTTGCTTCACCCTCCTCGCGGTGATCTCGTCGGCGGTGCGCGGCACGCAACCGGAACGCTAAGTAAATCCCGTCAATTTCCTTGACAGCTACTGGATAGCTCGCCTACTCTCCGGCCATTAACACGGCATGGGAGGCAGAGATGATCCAACGGCTCGGCAAAATTAACCTTGCGGCGGTTTTCGTGCTAGCGCTTCAACTCTTGATCGGCGCCCAAGCCGGCGCCGCCGAAGCGCCCAACCTGCGCGGCGTTTACAACGCGCTGGGTGGCAACATGTCAGTGGTCTGGGTCGCTCAGGATCTCGGCCTATTCACCAAGCATGGCTTGCAACATAGCCTGGACTATCTCGCCGCCACCACCGCCGTCCAGGCGATCGCCGCCGGCAGCCAGGACATCGGCCTGGTCGGCAACCAAGCCATCGATCTTGGCCTCGAAGGCGCCGACACGGTCTATGTCGCCGACACCGCGTCGCGTTTTCTCTTTCAGCTCTACGGCGACCCGTCGATCAAGAGCGTCGCCGATTTAAAAGGCAAAGTGGTCGCCGCCACCCAGCCCGCCGCTTCCAGCGACTACGCCCTGCGCATATTGTTGCGCAAGTACGGCTTGACGCCGGACAAGGACGTGAAAATCATTTACGCTGGCAGCAGCCCGGCGCTGTTGTCGATGATAAAGGGCGGCAACGCGGTGGCCGGATTGATGACCGCGCCAGCGATTTACGCCGCTCAAGAAGTGGGCTTGAAAGAAATCGTCAACGTCACCGAGCTCAATATTCCGTTCCTATTCGTCGGCGTCGCCACCACCCGCCGCGTCCTGCAACAGAAACCGGACGCGGTGATGCGCTATCTACGCGGCTACACCGAGGCGATCTCGGTGATCCTGCGCGATAAAGAAACCGCCATCAAAGTCATCAGCAAGTATATGAAAATGGACAACCGGCAACATCTTGAAGCGGTCTACAACGAATTTACCCCGGTGCTCCAGCGCGTGCCCTATATCAACAAGAAAGTAGTCGAAGCCGTGCTCGACGTGGTCAAAAGCCCGAAAGGCGTGCAAGCCAAGCCGGAAATTTTTTACGACAATTCCTTTTTGCAGAAACTCGACGCCAGCGGATTTATCAACGCGCTTTACGCACGCTAATCTACTTGGACCGAGGAGAAACCGATGACACCATTGCGCTTTTCAACATTCCGCCATCGCCTGATATTGGCCTTGCTGTTGACCCTTGCGCTGTCAGGACTACGCCCGCTCCACGGTGCCGAAGCGCCGAGCATGCGCATCGTCTACAACGCGCTGGGCGGTTCCATGGCGCCGCTTTGGTTGGGTCAAGAGCTCGGCCTGTTCGCCAAGCATGGCTTGCAGCATAGTTTGAACTACTTGGCCGCCACCACTTCGGTGCAGGCGATCGTCGCCGGCAGCGAAGACATCGGCATGGTCGGTAACCAGTGCGTCGATGTCGCGCTGGAAGGCGCCGACACCATCTACGTCGCCGCCAACATCAACCGCTTTGTTTTTCATCTCTTCGGCGATCCGGCGATCAAGACGGTGCAAGATTTGAAGGGCAAAACCATCGCCGCCACCCAGGCCGCCGCTTCCACCGACTATGCCAGCCGCATCGTCCTGCGTCGTTATGGCCTGGTGCCGGACAAGGACGTAAAAATTCTCTTCACCGGCAGCATGCCCGCCTTGGTAACCACGGTGAAGTCGGGCAACGCCGCCGCCGGCCTGATGTCGGCGCCGACCACGACCCAAGCGTTGGAGTTGGGCTTAAAGCCGATCCTCAACGTCACCGAACTGAACATCCCGTTTCTGTTCGTCGGCGTCTGCACCACGCGCAAAATGATCCAGCAAAAACCCGATCATATTAACCGCTTTCTGCGCGCTTACATCGAAGCCCTGGCGATCATCCGCACCGACAAGGAAACCACCTACAAAGCCATGGGCAAGTTTTTGAAAACCGACAACCGCCAAGTCTTGGAAAGCATTTACGACGACTACGGCAGCGCCTACCAGCGCGTGCCGCTGGTGACCCGGCAAGAAGTCCAAGCGGTCCTCGACGTGGTCAAAAGTCCCAAAGGTGTCCAAGCCCGGCCGGAAGTCTTCTACGACAACTCCTTCGTGCAAAAGATCGAAGCGTCGGGTTTCATCAACACGCTTTACGCCCGTTAACTCGAATGCCAAGTATTCACCGATCCGAACCACGAACACGATCACGAGTCACGAACACGAATGTCCTGGTTCCTCCACATCGACATGGACGCCTTTTACGCGTCGGTGGAAGTCGCCCTCGATCCGAGTCTGAAGGGCAAACCGGTCATCGTCGGCGGCCGCAACGGCCGCGGCGGCCGCGGCGTGGTCACCTCGGCCTCCTACGAGGCGAGAAAGTTCGGCGTGCACTCGGCCATGCCGGGTTTCCAAGCCAAGAAACTCTGCCCACAGGGAATCTTTCTGCCGAACCGAAGGCGAACCTATGTCGAGTTCTCCGTCAAAGTCTTCGCCATCCTCGCACAGTACTCGCCAACGATTCACAAACTCTCCATCGATGAAGCGCTCATCGATCTCACCGGCACTGAACGGCTGCTCGGCCCGCCGCTGAAAACCACCGACGAAATTATTCGCCGCATCGAAAAAGAACTGGCACTGCCGTCATCCGGCGGTCTGTCGACCAACCGCGTGGTCGCCAAAATCGCCGCCACATTGGCGAAACCACACGGCCTGATTTACATACCCGCCGGTTGTGAAGAAAACTTTCTCGCGCCCCAAGCGGTGGAAATGATCCCCGGGGTCGGTCCCAAGACGCACAAGACCATGCTCCAGCGCGGCATCCAAACCATCGGCGATCTATTGGCGCAACCGGAATTGGCCGCGCGCTATCTCGATCTCGGCGCGACGACGAAGTCCGAACAGCACCACGACCATTCCGTCGGCAACGAGACCACCTCGATCGCGCCGCTCAAGACCATCGGCGCAATGGAAGAAGTGCTGTGGGATCTGGTCGAAGAGGTCGGCGGCCGGCTGCGCCACGCAGAGCTGTTCGCCCGCTGCTTGACGCTAAAGATTCGTTACAGCAATTTTCAGACGATCACCCGCTCGCGCACGCTGCCGTCACCCACCTGCTTCGACAAAGAAATCTTCCAGGTGGTCAGCGAATTACTGCGCCAAAACGTTGCCCAGGGCCGCGCCGTGCGACTACTGGGTGTCAGCGCCAGCGCGCTGCAAGATTCCGGCTGGCAAGAACCGTTGCTCGACCGCGAGCGGCGTAACTCCTTCGAGCGGCTCTACAAAGGCATCGACAAGCTGCGCGAGAAATACGGCGCGGAAACTATCGGCGCGGCCACGCCGCGCAAGCGGTCGAGTTGATTTTGCCGCCAAAGCTTCATACTGTTTTTCATCCCGACCAACATTATGGCAACACCGAATCACCCGTTCCTCGCCGCCTGCCGCCGCGAACCGACTTCCTTCACGCCTGTCTGGCTCATGCGCCAGGCCGGCCGTTACATGGAAGAGTATCGCAAGCTGCGCGCTCAACATGGCTTTCTCGAACTGTGCAAAAAATCCGATCTCGCCACCGAGATCACCGTCACGCCGGTGGAAAAACTCGGCGTCGACGCGGCGATCTTGTTCGCCGACATCTTGCTCATCCTCGAACCCATGGGCGTCGGCCTGGAATATTCCAAAGGCGACGGCCCGGTGCTACACCACCCGGTGCGCAGCGGCAAGGATGTCGACGGCTTGAAGGAATTCAACGTCGAGACCGAGCTCAGCTATGTCTACGAGTCGGTGAAAAAAATCCGCAAGGAATTGAAAAACAAAGTGCCGCTCATCGGTTTCGCCGGCGCGCCATTCACCCTGGCGTCTTACTTGATCGAAGGCGCCGGCTCGCGCAACTACGTTCATACCAAGCGGCTGTTCTACTCGGCGCCGGAAGCCTGGAAGCGCTTGATGGAGCGGCTCGCCAAAGTCATCGGCGAATATTTGAACTGCCAGATCGCCGCCGGCGCCCAAGCGGTGCAGATCTTCGACAGCTGGGCCGGCTGTCTGACACCCAACGACTACGAACAGTTCGTTCAACCCTACACCAAAGCGGTGATCGACGCGGTGACGCCGGGCGTGCCGGTGATCAATTTCAGCACCGGCACCACCGGCTTGTTGAAAAATATCCGCGCCGCCGGCGGCGATGTCATCGGCCTCGACTGGCGCGTCAATCTCGACGAAGGCTGGGCCGCCGTCGGCCACGATGTCGCCGTCCAAGGCAACCTCGATCCGGTGGCGCTCTTCGCCTCGCCCAAAGAAATCAAAAGCCGTGTGGCGGAAATCTTGAAACGCGCCGCCGGCCGCCCTGGCCATATCTTCAACCTCGGTCACGGCGTCCTGCCGGAAACGCCAGTGGATCATGTCATCGCCATGGTCGACGCCGTGCATGAGCTCAGCGCGCGGTGAGGGGAATGGAGTGATGGAGTACTGGAGTATTGGAGTAATGGTCAAGACCCTCCCCTCCGGCCCAACACTCCAACACTCCATTACTCCATCACTCCACTCTTGACCCACCATGCCTTATCAAGCGATCTTGCTCATCGCCTTCGGTGGTCCAACCGCTCCGGAAGAAATCAGACCGTTCCTCGCTCGCGTCACCAAAGGTATCCCGATTCCACCCCAGCGGCTTGAAGATGTCGCGCATCATTATGAGGCGGTGGGCGGCAAATCGCCGCTCAATGAAATCACAACTCGCCAAGCCAACGCCCTGCGACTTGCGCTGAATAGCCAGCTGCCGGTCTACATCGGCATGCGTAACGCGGCGCCGTTCTTCAGTGGAACGTTGAAACAAATGGCGGCCGATGGCGTGAAGCACGCCCTTGGCTTCATTCTGTCGTCCCACCGCACTGAAGCGAGCTGGGAGCGCTATCAGCAAAATATCGCCGATGCCCGCGCCGAGCTTGGCGACGGCACGCCGGAAGTCGACTATTGCGACGGCTGGCATGACCATCCGCTGTTTGTTCAAAGCTGGCTGGAGCTAATCCAAGCGGCGGCCAAGGGCAGCCAGGCGCCGCTCATCTTCACCGCCCACAGTTTGCCGACGGCGATGGCGGCGCGCTCGCCCTATGTCGAACAGCTCACCGCCAGCGCCCAGCTGATCGCGGCCGGGCTCCATCGTCAGAACTGGTCGCTGGCCTATCAAAGCCGCAGCGGCCGGCCAAGCGATCCCTGGTTGGAACCCGACATCGGCGCTGCCATCAAGAAGCTCGCCGGCGAAGGCCACCGAGAAGTCATCGTCGCACCCATCGGTTTTGTCTGCGATCATGTCGAAGTGCTCTACGACTTGGACATCGAAGCGAAGAAGATCGCCGACGATCTCGGCGTGCGGCTTGTGCGCGTCAGCTGCCCCAACGATCATCCGACGTTCATCCGCATGGTCGCCGAGGTCATCGGCGAAAAGATCAAATGACTCCTCGCGTCATCGTCATTGGCGGCGGCATCGCCGGCCTGGCCGCCGCCCACCGGCTCACGGAACTGGCGACTGAGAAGTCGCAAAGCATCGACGTTAGATTGCTCGAAGCTTCACCGCGCCTGGGCGGCGCTATCGGCAGTGAGCGAGTCGGCGACTTTCTCGTCGAAGCCGGTCCCGATTCGTTCATCAGCGAAAAACCTTGGGCGTTGAAACTCTGCCAGCGCATCGGTCTGGCGCCGCGGCTGGTGTCGACCCAATCGGCCTATCAGAAAATCTACATCGTCCACGATGGCAAGTTGGTGGCGCTGCCGGAGGGCTTCTTCCTGCTCGCGCCGACCCGGCTCTGGCCGTTCATCCAAACGCCGCTGTTCTCCTGGGCCGGCAAACTACGCATGGCGAGGGAGCTGTTTTTGCCGCGCGGCGAACCGACCGGCGACGAAAGCCTCGGCGCCTTCGTGCGCCGCCGCTTCGGCGACGAAGCGTTGGAGCGCGTCGCTCAACCGTTGGTCGGCGGCATTTACGCCAGCGATCCCGACCGACTGAGCCTCAGCGCCACCATCCCGCGCTTCAAGGAAATGGAGCGGGACAAGCGCAGCGTCATCTACGCCATGTGGGCGGCCCAGCGCGAGCGGACGAAAAAAGCCGCTACCGGCAGCGGCGCGCGCTGGAGTTTGTTCGTCACTCTCGCCGGCGGCATGCAGGAGCTGGTTGACCAGCTCGCCGAGCGTTTGCCCAACGGCAGCGTAGAATTGAACCGCGCCGCGACGGGGTTGAAGCGAAACAGCGATGGCACTTGGAGCGTCGCCGTCGGCAGCGCAGAAATCATCGACGCCGACGCGGTGATCATCGCGACACCGGCATTTCGCGCTGGCGCTTTACTCGGCGCCATCGACGCCAACGGGGCGGCTGAGCTGAAAGCGATTACCTACGCCTCCACCGCCACCGTCAGCCTAGCTTACCGGCGCAAAGATTTTCCCCAGGCGCCCAACAGCTTCGGTTTCGTCGTGCCCGCCATCGAGCGGCGCAAGATCATGGCCTGCACCTTCAGCAGCTTGAAATATCCCGGCCGCGCGCCCGACGATTGCATCTTGCTGCGCGCCTTTGTCGGCGGCAGCTTGCAAGCGGAATTGTTCGAGCAGAATGACGCCGACATGGAGCACACCGTGCGCGGCGAACTGGCGAGCCTGCTCGGCGTCAGTGCCGCGCCGCTTTTCTCGCGCATCTGGCGCCATCCCAACTCGATGCCGCAATATCACGTCGGCCACGACGCGCGCGTGAGCCGCATCGAAGGCGCGTTGAAACCGTTCCCCACCCTGGCGCTGGCCGGCAGCGCCTATCACGGCGTCGGCATCTCCGACTGCGTCCGCACCGGCGAAGCAGCCGCGGAAAAAGTCTTTGCGCACCTGCTTCCGACTTCGTAGGGTGCGCCGTGCGCACCATCCGGTGGTCGGTGCGCGCGGCGCACCCTACAAAAAAAAGACGATTCGGTCTCACAATTCATCTTGTCATTTCGACCCCAGGGAGAAATCTTTCTCACAGTCGCTGCTTGACGCCTACATGATTACCGGATTATGAATCCGCTATGTTTATCATCGATTCACAAGTTCATATTTGGGCGCCCGAGACGCCGGACAAACCTTACGCCAAAGAGAACGCCTCCAAGCCCCATCGCGATGTCGCTCTCGGCCATGACGAACTCTTGCGCGAGATGGACGGCGCCGGCGTGGCGCGCTGCATCCTCGTGCCGCCGACCTGGGAAGGCGACCGCAACGACACCTCCATCGAAGCGGCGCGGCAACATCCCGATCGCTTTCGCGTCATGGGCAAGTTGGCTTTGAACAATCCCAACGGCCCGGCATTGATGGCGAGCTGGAAACAGCAGCCCTACATGCTCGGCATTCGCATGGTGTTCAACCGCGGCGAATCCGCGAAATGGCTCACCGACGGCACCGCCGATTGGTTCTGGCGGGAAGCCGAACGCCACGACATTCCAGTGATGACTCTAGCCCAAGGGCAAGTGCCCGCCCTTGGCGCAGTCGCCGAGCGCCATCCGGGGCTGCGCTTGATCGTCGATCACATGGGCTTGAACGCCGCGCTACGCGGCAAACCGCTCGGGCCGTCGGTGGACGACGTGGTCAAACTAGCCCGCCACAAAAACGTCGCGGTGAAAGTTTCCGCGCTGCCGGTTTACGTCGACGAGCCCTATCCATTTCCGACGTTGCATCCATTGGTGCGCCGGGTCGTCGACGCCTTTGGTCCGCAGCGCTGCTTCTGGGGCACCGATTTGTCGCACCTGCCCTGCCCGTACAAACGAGTCGTCACGCTGTTCACCGAAGAAATGAAATCGTTAACCACGACCGAACTGGATTGGATCATGGGCCGCGCCATCGCCCAATGGCTCAGCTGGCCGCTGGCGAATTAATCTGGAGGATAAGACAATGAACATCATCAATCGCGATCTCACCACCGAGAAAGACGGCGTACCCGGCTACCTCGCCCATCCCGACCGCAAAGAGCCCGGTCCCGGTGTGATGATCGTGCATCATCACTACGGCTGCACCGGCAACATGAAAGTCAAAGTCTGCGACTACGCCAAACTCGGCTACACCACCATCGTGCCCGACATGTACCAGATGCTCGGGGTCGCCGACGGCGTTCACGAGGCGCAGAAAAAAACCACCGACGGCCAGTTCGTCGAGATCCTGACGCGCTCCTGGAACTATCTTACCAGCCGACCGGAAGTCGACGCCAAACGTTGCGCCGTGGTCGGCTACTGCATGGGCGGGCGCATCGGCATTCACTTCGCTGCCGCGACACCGAGCGCCCGCGCCTTCGTCGCCTATTACCCATCCGTCCGCGAAGAAGGCCCCAGCCAACTGCGCCCGCGCCATCCCAACGACGCCGTCAAAGACATGAAATGCCCAGCGCAAATCTTCATCGGCGGCCAAGACCGCGTGTCATCGATCCCGGTACAGCAAAAACTCATGGCCGCCTTTCAAGCCAACGGCCAGCCATTGGACTGGCACTACTTCCACCGCGCCGGCCACGGCTTCGCCATGGCCGATGGCGACTGCTACGATCCGGCACTGGCGGATCAGGCGTGGAGTTTGATGTCGGAGTTCTTAGGCCGCGAGTTGGGCAACGGTTAGAGCGAACAGATCACGATGATGCTCAGCAACCTGGTAGAACCGCGTTCCGGTGAATTCCCCTCTTAGTTGATCGGGATTGACCGGCTTCACTGCTTACTCATTGCTCGGTGCCTAACGGCTCCACGATCAGCCGCAAGAAGCGCGGTCCTCATCTCTTATCGGACTATCCGACGCGAGCCGATTGTCAGGTGCATCGTACTGAAACCGACAATCTCTGCCATAACGAAATCGCTCTGTAAAACGCTGCATACAAACAAATGCCTGCAATCACCGCGTAGAGTAACGCTACGAGAGTAAAGCTTACTGGCTGCGTCCGAAACGAAAACGTCAAAGTCGAATCGGTATGATAAATACGCCCAGTCCGAACGCCGCTGACAACCATACTCAGAAGCCACGCGCCGAAAAAACAAAGCCAAGTACGTCTCGAATCATGCGAGTCGACCTAAAGCAAAGCGGCTGAGCCGCTGCCGAACAAAGCGAGCCCACGGCGAGCATTTTGGGCATCGGTTTCCAGCCGCGGCTTCGGCACCCTTCATTAGTTATTCTCCGCCTCGTTATCCGGAAAGAAAGTGAAGCCCCGGACCACCAGAGGCACCTTTGCTGGATCTATTTCTTCAATCTCGTCGACGAAAACACGCGGAGGATCACGGCGGTCGTTCAATGGTTTGAGTTGGTCATCAACACGCAGCAACTCTATTGCGGCAAGCTCCGCCGCCTCAGCGTTTTTTGCTTCTAAAAAACGCGTCGTGTAGAAACCCATGCGCTCCTGTTTGTCCTCATTACGCAGCCAAAAATTCCGCCCGTTCATCAGTACGCGGTAGTGGGGCATAGTTTCCCGTCTGGCGAACTATTTAGTGAGCCACCGTAGGCGCCGACAATTGCCGGTGGGCATATTCAGACAACGGCTGGGTTCAGCAAACATTTAAAGTTGCTGGAATATCCATTAGGTAGCCGCGCTTGTCAATGTCAAATTCGCTGGCAATAGCGGGCCGGCGCGATTGAACCAATGAAAGACCGAAGGATGGTAATAAAATACTTTTCACGCCGCCTGCCCCGCCGCCCAGCCCGACGACCAGGCCCATTGAAAGTTGAAGCCGCCGAGATGACCGGTGACGTCAACGACCTCGCCGACGAAGTAAAGGCCGGGAACGACCTTCGACTCCATGGTCGTCGACGACAGCTCGTCGGTATTGACGCCGCCCACCGTAACCTCCGCGGTGCGGTAGCCTTCGGTCTCGCTGGGCTGAAAGCGCCAACTTTGCAGCCGCTCGCAGATCGCGCGCACATCGCGCGGCGTATACTGGCGCAATGGCCGGCTGCCGAGTTCAATATCGCACAACCGTTGGGCCAAACGCTTCGGCAAGAACTCCCCCAGCACGGTTTTCAGCTCCGCGTCGGGGCGCGCCGACTGCCTTCCTTTCAACCACGCGTCGGCATCGGTCAACGGCAGAAAATTGATCGCCAGCTCATCACCCGGCTGCGAGTAGGACGAGATTTGCAAAATCGCCGGCCCGCTGATGCCGCGATGGGTGAACAACATGGCGTTGGAAAAACTCTGCCGTCGGCACTCGACTTGTACCGGCAAGCTGACACCGGACAGATCTTTGTAACGCACCAAGTCGTCCGGGCTGAAAACCAACGGCACCAGACCGGCGCGGGTCGGTGCCAAACTATGCCCGAAGCGCTTGGCGATGTCGTAACCGAAACCGCTGGCGCCCATCTTGGGCACCGATAGACCGCCGCAAGCAACCACCAGCGAGGAAACTTCGACGGCGCCGCGCTTGGTCTTGACGACAAAGCCGGCGGCACCGCGCTCGACAGCGCTGACAGTGCAATCGGTGCTGATGCGCACGCCCGCTTCGCGGCATTCGTCGGTGAGCAGTTTGACGATCTGGCGCGCCGATTGGTCGCAGAACAGTTGGCCCAATTCTTTCTCGTGATAGGCGATGCCATGGCGCTGCACCAGGTCGATAAAATCCCACTGCGTGTAACGCGCCAGCGCGGATTTACAAAAGTGCGGATTGGCCGAGAGAAAAGTGTCCGGCGTGACGTTGAGGTTGGTAAAGTTGCAGCGGCCGCCGCCGGAGATGAGAATTTTCTTGCCGACTCGGTCGCTATGCTCGATGACCAGCACGCGCCGGCCGCGCTTGCCCGCCTCGACGGCGCACATCAAGCCCGCGGCGCCGCCGCCGATCACCGCTACGTCGTAGTCAAGCATTAACGATGATCGCGGTCGGGTTGTTTACGGTAACCGGCCGTGCCAGGGATTTTGAGAACATGAAGAAAGCAGCTGCGGTTTGGTTACTGAGTAGTGTGATTCACCCCTGCTGGATTCAGATAATCCCCTTGTCCTTGAACTCCGCGATCTGCTGATCGCTGTAGCCGAGCGGCTTCAGGTACTCGGCGTTATGCTCGCCCAATTCCGGCGGCGGTATCGGGTGGGGATTTTTGTCGTCGCTGTAGATGTTCGGAAACGCCACGGTGCGGATGTCCGGTTTGTCTTGGCGTTCGAGGGTGATCTCCAGGCCCATATGTTTGATCTGCGGGTCTTGGAACACTTCGAGCATGTTGTAGACCGGCGTGTGCGGCACGTCTTCGGCTTCGAGCCGCGCCATCCAGTGGGCGCGCGGCTGTTGCTTGAAGAACTCGCCGAAGGTCGACGCCAACTGATCGTAATTCTTGCGCCGGTTGGGCCGCGTGCTGAAGCGCGGGTCGTCGATAAGTTCCGCATGGCCGGCGGCTTTGCACAGCCCTTCCCAAAATTTCTGCGGCGACGACAGATGAATCGCGAACATGGCGCCGTCCGAACCGCTGAACGCGTAGGTCTGCGACTGCATCGGCCGGGTGTAGGGACCTGGAATTTTGCCGGTCGCCAACGCGTCCGTCGCCGGCGCGATCAAGAACGCCAACACCGAGCCCGCCATCGTGGTATCGACTTGCTGGCCTTTGCCGGTCTTGGCCCGCGCCGCGATGGCGCCGAGCACGCCGATGGTGGCGAACATGCCGCTCAAGCTGTCAGCATAGTTGGGTCCGATGGGCCGGGGATTGTTGGCATCCATGAGAAGACTCAACATGCCGCCCAGCCCTTGGCCGACGGTGTCGTAGGCCGGCCGCTTGACGTAGGGTCCGCTCGGCCCAGTGCCGGTGATCGACAGATAGATGACGCCGGGATTGGTCTTGCTCACGGTATCGTAATCGATGCCGAGTTTTTTCATCACGCCGGGCCGATAATTGTCGAGCACCACGTCGGCGGTCTTGGCGAGCGCGAGAAAGATATCCTTGCCCTCGGGCGTTTGCAGATTGAGCGTGATGCTACGCTTGCCGCGATTGTAGGACCAAAAGTTTGGCTGGTCGCCGCCCAAATCCCAACCGCGAAACGGATCGCCGCCCTTGGGATTTTCAACCTTAACAACTTCCGCGCCCATGTCGGCCAACAACATCGCGCCGTAGGGGCCAGAAATAAAATTGCCCAACTCCAAAACTTTGATGCCTTCTAAGCAGCCGTTCATGAATCGCTCCGTCCCGTGATCTAATATCGTTACTACGCCGCGCGCCGTTTGGTCTCGACTTGCACGGCAATTCCCGCTTTCGCCAGCATGTTAATTAATTTGTCCACGCTAAAGCGGCTGATCTCGCCTTTGAGCAGATTACTAATGCGCGGCTGGGTCTCGGCAAAAAACGTTGCGGCTTGCGCCTGAGTCCAACCTTGATCTTCAATGTAGCGCCGCAAGTCGATCATCAAATCCGCGCGGATTTTTAAGTTCGCGGCTTCCCACGGGTCGAAGCCCAGATCTGCAAATACATTCTGACTGCCACGCGAGAACGTCACTCTGCCAACTTCAGATGGTTTTTTGACCATGGAGGGCCTGCGCTTCTTTGAAACGCTCCTGGCCGATGACGATGTCGCGCTTGGAGGTTTTTTGCGTTTTCTTTTGGAACGCGTGAAGGACATAAACACCCTCGTCAAATTTTGTCACATAGAAAACCCGGAACGCGCCACCCGTTTGAATGCGAATCTCGTAGGCTCCCGGCCCGATGATCGGCATGGCCTTGAAATCGCTTGGGCTCTCACCGCGCTGTACGGCGCGCAGTTCGAAACCTGCTCGGCGTCTAGCTTCGCCGGGGAATTCCAGCAAATCGCGACGCGACGCACCGATCCAAACCGGCAGCTTGTCAGCCATAGTTTACATGCCAAATGAGGTATACAACCTTTTCGGTCGGCCGTCAAAGTAACAGTAAGCGATTGACGTCGACGAATGGGCGATCCTAGATAATCCCCTTCTCCTTAAACTCCGCGATCTTCGCGTCGTCATAACCGAGCGACTTCAGAAACTCGCCATTGTTCTCACCCAATTCCGGTGGCGGCGCGGGGAATGGCGACGGCGTGTCGCTGTGGGTGAGCGGGAACTTCACCGTGTTGATGGTCGGCTTGCCTTGGCGTTCGATGGCGATCTGCATGCCCATATGTTTGACCTGCGGATCGTCGAAGACTTCTTTTAAATTGTACACCGGGGTGTGCGGCACGTCGTTGGCTTCGAGCTGGTCGACCCAATGGGCGCGCGGCTTTTCCTTGAAGAACACCGCGAAGGTCTTGTTGAGCTCGTCGTAGTTGGCGCGCCGGTTGGGCCGGGTGTTGAAACGCGGATCGTCAATCACTTCGGGACGGCCCACCGCCTTGCACAGCCCTTCCCAAAATTTTTGCGGCGACGACAAGTGAATCGCCAGCATGGCGCCGTCGGCGCAAGCGAACGCGTAGGTCTGCGACTGGCGCGGCCGAGTGTACGGACCGGGGATGCGTCCATGGGCCATGGTCTCGGTGGCCGGCGCGTTCAAGAACGCCAGGATCGAGCCGACCATCGTCGCGTCGACCTGCTGGCCTTTGCCGGTAGTGTTGCGCGCCATCAGCGCGCCGAGAACGCCCAACGCGGAAAACATCCCGCTCAAGCAGTCGGCGTAAGCCGGACCGACGGGCTTGGGATCCTTCGGGTCCATGAGCACGCTCATCATGCCGCCCATGCCCTGGCCGACGGTGTCGTAAGCTGGCCGCTTGACGTAAGGGCCAGATGGGCCGGTGCCGGTGATCGAGCAGCAGATGATTTTCGGATTGAGCTTGCTCAACGACTCGAAGTCGATGCCGAGCTTCTTGGTCACGCCGGGCCGGTAGTTGTCCATCACGACGTCGGCTTTTTTCACCAAGCCGTAGAAGACTTCTTTACCTTCGGGAGTCTGCAAATTCAGTGTCACGCTCTTCTTGCCGCGATTGTAAGCCCAAAAGTTCGGCTGATCGCCGCCGAAATCCCAGCCGCGAAACGGATCGCCGCCCTTGGGATTTTCTACTTTGATCACTTCCGCGCCCATATCGGCCAGCAACATCGCGCCGTAGGGGCCGGAAATAAAATTACCCAACTCCAAAACCTTGATGCCGTCTAAACAACCTGCCATCGTGATATCTCCTCTTTCGCCGTGAAATTTGAATTCTGGAATTTGAAATTCCTCGCCCCGCGAGGCTTGCCTGTTGCCTATTGGCTTCCTAATCCGATATTGAACTTTCATATCGCCCATTGCGCAGGAGAACAAGATGGCAACACCTCCGCCGGTCACCGACCTACTCGCGCGCTTTGTCAGCGCCACTGACCTGTCGTCCATGTCGGCCAAGACCTTGGCCAATGCCAAGATGCATATCCTCGACGTCCTCGGCGTGGCGCTGGCCGGCGTGGCGACCGATGTCGCCGCCATCGCGCTGGATTATTGCAAAGAGTTAGGCGCGTCCAACGAAGCGTCGATCTGGGGAACTCAGGCCAAAGCTTCGGTGAGCAGCGCCGCCTTCGCCAACGGCCTACTCGCCCACGCGCTCGATTACGACGACTGGGACGCCTTCATCCATGTCGGCCATCCGACCAGCATGATCGTCGGCGCGGCACTGCCGCTGGCGGAACATATCGGCGCATCGGGCCGGGATTTTCTCACCGCCTACGTCCTCGGCATGGAAGTGATCTGTAAGCTCGCCGCCAACGCGCCCAATGTGCAAGAGCGCGGCTTTCACAGCACACCGGTGTTTGGCAGCCTCGGCGCCACGGTCGCCTGCGCGAAGTTGTTGAAACTGCCGGTAGAAAAAATCAAAGCCGCTCTCGGCGTCGCGTCCTCCGGCGCCGGCGGCATCCATCGCCAACAGGGTTCCATGGTCAAACCGTTTCACGCTGGCAACTCGGCGCGCAACGGCGCCGAAGCAGCATTGCTCGCGAGCCAAGGCTTCACCGCCGACGCCGCAATCTTCGAAGCGCCGCGCGGCTTCTGCGACACCTTCTTCGGCCCCGACACTTGCGATTATGAAAAAATGGTCGACAACATCGGCCAGCCCTACTTTCTCGACAGCCCCGGCATGGGACTCAAGTGGCACCCCTGCAGCGCGCCGCAGTTCTTGGCCGCCGACGCGGCGTTGCAGTTGAAGCGCGAGCACAAGATCGACATCGCCGACGTGATCAAAATGGAAGTCAGCATCCCGCCCAAACGCTACGCGCGCCATTATTCGGCCGAGGTCAAAACCGGCCTGCGCGGCAAGTTCGCCATCAACTTCGTCGTCGCCATGTGCTTCCTCGACGGCAAACTGGAGATCGCGACATTCACCGACGAGAAGGTCAACCGCCCGGAAGTCCAAGACGCGTTCAATAAAGTCCAGGTCATCTGCGACGAATCGATCCCCGAGCCCGGCCCTTACTGCCCGGTGAGTGTCGAACTGAAAAACGGCACGCGCCACAGCTACACGGCGAAAATCGCCAAAGGCGATCCGCGCAATCCGATGACTGAAGAAGAAGTGACCGAGAAATTCCGCGGCAACGTCAGAGGCGTGATCTCGGAGGACCGCACCAAAAACCTCGTCACCGCCGTGCAGAATCTCGAAATCGTCGACAACATGCAGAAGATCGCGAGCTTACTGACACCCGCCTGAGCGGAATCCCGTAGGATGGGTAGAGCCCTTCGGCTATCGCTCAGGATAGACTCCGCGAAACCCATCATCTTGAGGCTTCAAGCATTTCATGGGCACAACCCTCCAACTCACCGCCCGCGACGGCCACCTCCTCGACGCCTACCTGGCGCGACCGGCGCAAACACCGCGCGGCGCCGTCGTCATCGCCCAAGAAATGTACGGCGTCACCAGCTACCTGCTCGACACTTGCGACTTCTACGCTACTCAAGGCTATCTCACCATCGCGCCGGCGCTCTACGACCGCCGCCAACGCAATTTGGTCCTGGAGTACAACCAGCAAAACCACAACCTCGCCCAGGCGATTTATAAGAACTGGAACTTCGATCATGCCCTCGACGATCTCGACGCCGGCAAGAACTGCGTCGCTGAAGCCGGAGCCGTCGCCATCCTCGGTTTCTGCTGGGGCGGCACACTCGCCTGGCTCGCCGCCTGCCGGCGCGATTACACCGCCGCGGTCGCCTACTACGGCTCGATGATGCCGGACTTCAGATCGGAAACCGCTCATTGCCCCGTGGTCGCGCACATCGGCAGCGTCGATAACACCATGCCGCAAGAACGCATCGATCTATTTCACCAAGTGCAGCCAACCGTTCCCATCCACATGTATCCCGGTGCCCAGCATGGCTTCGACAATCCGAGCAGAGCCGACCGGTTCCACGCCGAAGCTTGCCAGCTGGCGCGGCAGCGAACGCTAGAGTTCCTCGCCCAGCATGCGGCGAAGTGAAGTTAGCGCAAAGGCGCGCGGACATTCCTGTCCGCGTCTTCTAATCGCGGGTTGGAAAACCCGCGCTCCTGTCAAAAGGCTTCGCTCTGTCACATGGAAACTTCAGCGCATCCCCACGGACTTGAGTTCACCGCCGCCGTCAATCAGGATGATCGGGTAATCCGCTGAAAGAAAACACTTATGCCCGAAGAAACCGTCATCGACGACAGCCCGTCGCCCGCCCTGGTCAACGCCACCCACCTGGTCTATGCCCTGCACGCGCTCAGCCTGGTGATCGGCATCACCACCGCCGCGACCATCATCGGCGCCTTCGTCTTCGGCCTGCCATCGATCGCCGCCGTGATCATTAACTATCTGAAACGCGGCGAAGCCCGCGGCACCTTTCTCGAATCGCATTTTCGCTGGCAGATCCGGACTTTTTGGTTTTGCTTCCTGGCAAATCTGGCCGGTTGGTTTTTCTTCGTCACATTCATCGGCATTCCGCTGGCGGTGATGATTTTCATCGCCGCCGGTTTATGGGTCATCTACCGCGTCGTGCGCGGCTGGCTGGCGCTTCGGGATCGCTGGCCGATGTACTCCAACCGTTGACTTTGGCTAGGTTGTGAATCGCTTCTATCATGGTTTAGTTTCGGAATATCTCTCGCAAAGGCGCAAAGGCCGCAAAGGTCGGAGAATCGGAATGAACATCTCGGATAATGGTTTCACCCTTTCTTTTCCGAACTTGGCGCCTTTGCGTCTTTGCGAGAGGAATATCCGATCCCGAGTCCGTTCGCTCGGCGCGAGCCGCGCAAAGTGTCGGTTATCGTAGTACGAAGTTCGGAATAAAACTTCCTGAACCCTTCGTGCCCTTCGCGTCTTCGTGGTAAAAGATCAATTTCAGTATGGCGCAAAAATTCTACGTAGTATGGGCCGGCAGACAGACTGGCGTGTTCACCGATTGGGCGACTACCCAACGTGCCGTCGACAAGTTCGCCGGCGCGCGCTTCAAATCTTTCCCGACCCGTGCGGATGCTGAGCAAGCATTCGCTCACGGCGGCGGCGCGAGCCGTTCTGCGCCAAGCGCGAACCGCCCCAAAGGCAGCAGTTCCGACAGCGCGCGGCGCGCCGCCCACGTCGCCCACCAGTTCGATGTCAGCATCTATTGCGACGGCGCCTGCGAGCCCAACCCCGGCCGCGCCGGCTCCGGTGTCGTCGTCTATCGCGGCGGTGAACTGGTAGAGCTGTGGTACGGCCTCTACAACCCCATGGGCACCAACAACACCGCCGAGCTGAACGCACTCTATCACGCCTTGCGCATTGCCGAAGCGGAGATCGACAAGGGTAACAGCGTCGAGATTTGCAGCGACTCGGCCTACTCGATCAACTGTATCCGCACTTGGGCGCCGGGCTGGGAAAAGAAAGGCTGGAAACGAGCCGACGGCGAAATTAAAAACTTGGAAATCATCCAGGCCTGCTACGGGATCTTCCTGCGGATCAAGAAAAAACTAACTCTCACCCATGTCTCCGCCCATGTCGGCACCGAAGGCAACGAACTCGCCGACCGCATGGCCATGCTCGGCGCCCAGCGTCGGGAAAAAGAACTGCGGCTTTATGAGGACGAGATGGATATTCCGGCGTTGCTCAAGCTGCGGACAGGATAGCTTGATCGCTCTGGCTTAAAACGATAGATCGGTTTGACACTGAACAGGAGAATCCCCGTGAAGCAAAAATATTTCGATTGCCATTTTCATATCATCGACAAAAACTTTCCGGTGGTGCCCAATCAAGGCTTCATGCCTGACGCCTTTGTCAGCGAAGATTATTTGGCGCGGCTAAAAGACATCGACCTATGCGGCGGCGCGGTGGTGTCGGGATCGTTCCAGGAGCTAGATCAGACTTACTTGTATCACGCGCTCAAAGTCTTGGGCCCGACTTTTGTCGGCGTCACCCAGGTGCCGGCGACCATTTCGGATGGCGAGTTGCAGGATCTCAACGCTGCCGGCGTGCGCGCCGTGCGCTTCAACGTCAAGCGCGGCGGCTCGGAAGATATCAAACATCTGGAAAACTTCGCCCGCCGGGTGCATAAGTTGGTCGGCTGGCACACCGAACTGTATATCGACTCCACCGACGCTACTCCATTGTTCGACACGCTGGTGTCGCTGCCGGCGGTCAGCATCGACCACATCGGCCTTTCCAAAGCCGGCTTTCCGACGCTGCTCAAACTTGTGGATAAGGGTGTGAAAGTAAAAGCCACCGGCTTCGGCCGCGTCGACTTCGACGTCGCCTTGGCGCTAAAAGAGCTGTACGCAGCCAATCCGAAAGCGCTCATGTTCGGCACCGACCTGCCCTCCACCCGCGCGCCCAGAGCGTATCTCGATAGCGATTACACGTTGGTGTTGGAGGCGTTGGGAGAAGAAAAGGCGGCGAACGTTTTTTATAAGAACGCCGTCGAGTTTTATCGGCCGAAAAAGGTTGGGTAGAAAGCGCCGGGTATATCAAAACTACGAATCGGGTAAACAATATAATAACCCGCGCCTGAAATTTGCGGGGCAGTACACGTCACCCAGTCACGCAACATTCTGCATTTTGGTGGCGAAGTCGCGCCCCGAGGTTGGTAACGGCAGGGCTTTGCCGTCATTGCGATAGAGTTCGATCGCTTCCTCGACCACCTGACAAAGTTCGCGGAAAACAACTTGCTCATCATCGCCATGACAACCGCCCAAGACCAACCCAGGCGCACTGCCGACATAACATTGGTCCTCCTCGGACCATTCGACTATTTTGGCGTACTTCGCGCTATCTTTCATTTTTTCGCCTCCTCGACGGCGAGCTCGACGGCCCGAACCTGATATCGTTTCGCGTCGTCACCCGGTTTCCCGGCAATCGTGATCGGCCGCGCTACTTTCGGATGGACATAGTTGCGGTGACTTCCCTTGCCACCCCGGTCGACGAAACCGGCCTTCTCAAGATCCGCTATAAGTTCTCTTATCTTAGGCGGCATGCCATTCCCCAACGGCCAAATCCCAAGCTGCGCTTAGTTTATGCTGCCGAGCCCTTCTGTCAACAGTCGGTTTTACCATGGTAAAGCTCTACCGCTCGGCAAACGGCACACGATGACACGCAGGTCCGAGATTGCAGGTGCTCTTTCTGCGCATCCTTGACACCCCGCTGCATCACGGACTACAAGTCGATTTCCGAGCAATCGTTAGTTCTGGGGGACCGATCTTGATCCCGATTCACAATACCTTAACCACCATGCAGCGAACAGCAGGAAGCGGCATGAAACGCTTCGTCGCGCTGCGAATAGTAATATTGCTGATGTATTTGTTTTTTCCTCGGCACGTTGCGCAGGCGGCGGACAAGGTGATCATCGGCTTCTCGTCGTTGAGCGCGGTGCATGGCGCCACCTGGGTGGCCGAAGAGAAGGGCTTGTTCAAAAAGCACGGTCTTGAGCCGCAGATCGTCATCATGCCCGGCACCGCCGTCGGCATCAGCGCGTTGATGGCCGGCGATGTCGATTTCCTCAACGCCGGCGGCAACATCATCATCGGCGCCAATCTCAAAGGCGCCGACTTGGTCATGCTCGGCGCCTATATCAACAAAGGCGTGCAGAGCGTCATGGCGCGCAGCGAGATCAAAACTCCCGGCGACCTCAAAGGCAAAACTGTCGGCGTCACGCGTCTATTCGACGGCGGCCACCGGCTCTTGGAGCGCGCGTTTGGCATCTGGAAAATCAATCCCGCCGATGTCCGCCTGTTGTCCTTGGGTTCGTCGCCGGCGATGTTGGCGCGGCTGGAGAAAGGCGGCATCGACGCCGCGGTGCTGACGATCCCGTCGGTCTTCGTCGCCGAGGACAAAGGCTTTCGCGCGCTAGCGAACTTTTCCGACATGGGGCTTTATTCGCTAAGTGGCATGCTGTCCACCCGCCGCGCGTTTCTGCGGTCGAACCGCGACCTGGCGACCCGCTTCATGAAAGGCTTCGTCGAAGGAGTCGCCTACTTCAACCGCAACAAGAAGGAAAGTATCGCGGTGCTGCGCAAGAAACTACGGACCGGCCCGGAGGGCGACAAATATCTCGAACGCGCCTACGATCTCTTGGCCAACAAGCAGTACGAGAGAGTACCGACGCCATCGCCAATCGGACTGAAAACCGTCATGGAGTTCATCGCCCTCGACGATCCCAAAGCCAAGAACGTCGATCCCTCTTCTTATATCGACGGCTCAATCCTCAAGGAGTTGGACGACAGCGGCTTTATCAGGAGTCTTTACGAACGGTAAAGACAAGAATTCGGAACTCTTCGAGAGCCTCAGCATAAACGGTCTTCACTGAGGTACTGAAACTCTTATCCCGTTTGTCCTGAGCCAGTCGAAGGACTCCGAGAATTTATTCAAAGCCTTGCTACTGCGACCGCCAAGGAGAGGACGAAATGACAAACACAGTGAATGGAGAGAAAAAAGTCAACGATATTCTGATCTCCTCGGACTCCCATGTCATCGAGCCGGCTGAGCTGTTGAAGCAGCGCGTCGCGCCGGCGTTTCGCGAGCACGCACCGCTGTTCAAGCATCAAGCGCTGGGCGGCGGGTTCCAGGGCCACCCCGGCGGCGCCGATCCCAACTGCCGCATCACCGAGATGGAGACCGACGGTCTCTCCGCCGAAGTACTTTATCCGACCTACATCCTCGACCTGTTCGCCATGGACGACGGCCCGCTGCAAGCCGCCTGCTTTCGCGCCTACAACGACTGGCTGATGGAGTATTGCCAGGTGGCGCCGCGCCGTTTGTACGGCATCGCGGCGATTTCCGTCTACGACATCGACGAGGCGGTGCAGGAATTGGCGCGCTGCAAAAAGGCTGGCATGAAAGGTTCGATCATCTGGCAGGTGCCTCATCCCAAGCTGCCGTTTCACTCCGATCACTACGATAAATTCTGGGCTGCCTCCCAGGATCTCGACATGCCGGTGAGCCTGCACATCCTCACCGGCTACGGTTATCATTTGAGCGAAGCGCACCTGACCACGGTGGAACGTTACCGCGGCAGCATCATCACCAAGTACCAGGAAATCGCCGGCGCGTTATTTGAATTAATGTTCTACGGCGCCTTCGAGCGCTATCCGGGATTGAAGTTGGTCACGGTGGAAAACGAAGTCGGCTGGATACCTTTCACCTTGCAGCAGTGGGATTACTATTACGGCCGCCACCACAAAGTGACGACGTCACCGCTCAAGGACCAAGTACCCAGCGAAGTCTTCACCCGCCACGTCTTCCCGACGTTTTTCCGCGACCAAGTCGGCGGCCACAACTTCGAATGGTGGGGCAACGACAACTGCATGTGGTCCACGGACTACCCCCACGGCAACTCGACCTGGCCAAACTCCCGCGAAATCATGGAGCGCAACCTAGCGCGCCTGACGCCGGAGCAGAAATACAAACTGGTGTGCGGCAACGTGGCTAAGCTTTACGGCATCGAGGTTCCGGAGAGCGGTCAGAAAAAAGCAGCAGCTAGTTGACGCAAGCAGCAACCTCTCCCGCCACAACATTCATGGGCTTAGCTGGTTTTGCCGATTGGCGGAGGGAAAGTGTAATCGAACCTTTGAAATTTGATCCGACTCGCTCGATTAGCTGTAGATAGGTCATACTCAGGCACGACCACCAATCTGAGTTACAACTGCTCGTCTCTACAAATCAGTAATTATCCTTCATGTACTGGTAAGCAATGGTGGCGATATAGTCGAACAGATTCCGGTCGCTTTTGCCAATTGACAACGCTCCGACCACAGAATCTGCATTACGCATAATGCGCGGCTTCGCAACTTGCTCGGTGGTGGTTGGGTCGGTCATGACAAGGTCCACATCGATACTCGAATCTCCCGCTAAGGCGCCAATGAAAAACCTCGCGCCGCCACTGACGACCTTCAGTGCCGCGAGATGCGGTTCGATGACAAGTTTGCCCGCACGTTCGCTAGATACGGCGGATTTCCACTCATCGAGCAGAGGTAGAAGCTTAGCTCGTAGTATAATTTCTAATTCTCCCGCTACCCGTACTTTACCGGGCTCACTTTGAACAGCCGGACTCAGTTTCATCGGCTTCAGTTCGTAATCAGCAAAACTAGAAAACCGCTTTGCCGGCGGCGCCATTCTCGCCGACTCGGCCTTGCCGACCGATTCGAGGGCACGGGGATTCGCAGCGCAGCTCGAAAGGGCGATGCATAATAGAAAAATTAAGTTCTTCATGTTGTTCACCGTCATACACCCAGCCGTGCCAAAGTGATCACTCTGGCGAGGGAGCAGATTTTATTGCCTTCCTGATTTACTTTTCTTGAAAAGTCTTGATTGAACTCAACGCCACAGTTTCCTACTCGCCAACTCCGCCCCTTCACACAACACCCTCAACTTCGCCCAGGCGATCTGCGGATGCACGCGGCCGCCGAGGCCGCAGTCGGTGCCGGCGATGACGTTTTCACGGCCGACGATTTCAGCGAACGCGATAATGCGGTCGGCCACCAGTTCCGGGTGTTCGACGATGTCGCTGGCGTGGCTTACAACTCCAGGAATAATGATTTTCCCGGCAGGCAGTTTTACGTCGCGCCAGACTTTGTATTCATGTTCGTGGCGGACGTTGCCGGCTTCGACCAAATAAGCCTGGGCGTTCACCCGGAGCATGATGTCGACGATGTCGCGCAACGGAAAGTCCGTGGTGTGCGGGCCATGCCAACTGCCCCAGCAGATGTGATAGCGCACGCGGTCCATTGGAATGCCCTGGAGCGCGTGATTTAAAATCTCGACGCGCAGCGCCGCGTAGCGGCGGTACTCCTCGACGCTCGGTTGCGGATCGAGCATGTCCCAAGCGCCGGGTAGGCCGGGATCGTCCAACTGCAAGATGAAGCCGGCGTCGACGATGGCGCGGTATTCCTCGCGTAGCGCCGCGGCGATCGCTTCCAAGAACGCTTCGTCGGTCGGATAGTAAACGTTTTGATCGCGGCAAAACATCTCCAAACTGCCGGGGGCGATGGCGCTGACGAACGCTTCGTCGGCGCCGGCGGTATTGGCGGCCAATTTCAAGTTCACCAGCTGATCGTTCAAATAGCTTCGCGCCGTGTAGGCGATGGTACCGGTGCAGGTCGGGCGCAGGGCGGCGGTGCTCGGCGCGCCGAGACCGGTGTCGGCGTAGAATTCGCCGAACTCGCGCTGCTCCCAGCGCAGGCCGACGATGCGCGTGGGCGATCCAGGCTTGGCGATGTCGGGAGCGATGGTCTGTTCGGTGGTGGCGGTGAAACCGGAGACTCGGTCGAAAATATAGTTACCCCAAGCGCCGCGGTCCACCGCCGCGCGCATGGGCTTGCCGAACTCGCCGTCGTTGAGAATATCGACGCCGATAATTTTCTGCGTCGCGACCACTTCGCCGACGGCGGCGCGCAGCCGCGCTTGCAGCGCCGCTTCATCATCGGCGCCGCCGCTTGGCTTCGCCCACATGGCGCGCAGGTCGGCGGGCCGGGGCAGGCTGCCGACATGGGTGGTGAGTATCCGATCAGTGCTTCGTTTCATGGTTTTTTTTCTCCGGTGCAGTTGCTTCTCTCGGGCAGAATTTCACGAGTCGGCCAAGTTGTGCAACTGGCAGATTCCTCGCCCGCTGGTCTAACGCGGCGGCAACGGATCGGGGCCGGTGAGCTTTTTGAACAGCTCGACCGCTTCGCGGTCGCGCGGCATGTCCTTGATGGTTTGCTCCAGCTCCTCGGGCAGTTGCGGCTCGGCCTTGAGGCCGGTGAGTTTGCTGTACTCCTTGGCGAACTCCGGGTCGCGATAAATCCTGCGCATGGCATCCTGCAAGATGCGCACACGGTCTTTGGGCGTGCCCGGCGGCAGGATCAACGGATTGCCGCTGCCGACGAAGGTCCGGTACAGGGCAATAAGTTTGCGCTCCAGCGCCGACTTGGCGAAGCTCTCGATGTCAGGAAGATCGGCGAAGCGCGCATGGCTATGCTTGCGCCCCTTGGGAATCTCGATGATGGCGTGGAAGTCCATCTGATTTTTATCGATCCATTGCGGCTTCTCGTGCAGCAGCGCGTCGGCCACGGTGGACCGGGTGTCGATCTCGCCCTGTTCGATGGCGACGTCAAGCTCAGGCGAGCTGTAGCCAGTGACAAATCGCGGCGGTTTCAGACCGATCAGATGGGCGAACATGCGGCCCGAGATGTAGATCAGATGGCCGACCGATTGGGAACCGATTTTCAGACCCGCTGCCCCACGGAGCTTTTCTAAACTGTCGAGCCCCGACTCCCGGCGGGTGAAAAAGACATGATAGCCGCCGCTGTAGCTGGTGCCGAGATAATTCACTTTGTCGATGTCGTAGAGAATCCCACTCTCGCCGAGAATCGGATGCATCACGAAGGGCGTGTTCATCCGCCCGATGGTCAGACCGTCGGGCTTGACCGAGTTGTACATATGATTGGCCGCCTTCTTGCCACCGGCGCCGTCCATATGCTGCATGATGATCGTCGGCTTTCCCGGCACATACTTTTGCAGAAACGGCACCAGCGCCTTGGTCCGCATGCTGCCGACGCCGCCCGGCGCGCTGCTCTCGAGGATGGTAATGGTTTTGCCTTGGAAGAAAGAGGTCTGCGCCCGAGCGCCGCCGCTCATCAAGACAGCGAGCGATAACCCGCTAAGAAAAATACGCCGAAACCGCGCCAGCCGAGATTGGTTGCGTCCCATCGGAACCTCCGGTCTTGGTCAATAGGCTTTGATACTCTTGCCGGGAAACCACGACAACTTGATGGCGCAGTAACACCACCGAAAACTCCTGTCAATGAAACTTGCTCGACTTGAGCCGCCGCAACAAGCAGTCATGATTGAAAATTTCGCTAGCGCGAGCGAAAAACATGATGCTATAAGAAGCCATGTCCACGGGAACCGGAAATGCTGGGCCAGACAATCGATGCACCAATGATATCAGGGCGAGGAGAAATCTATGCGAACTAGTCAGCTGCAACGGATCGCGCTGGGGTTGGCGCTAATGGCTAGCCTGGGCGGCGCGGCGCAAGCGCAACCGGCGCGCGCCGGTAAAAGGTTCCAAATCGTCGAAGCCACCATCGCCGATATTCATCGCGCGATCCGGTCGAAACAGCTCACGTCGACGCAACTGGTGAACCTGTATCTGGCCCGGATCAAGGCCTACAACGGCACCTGCGTCAACGAACCGCAGGGCATTCTCGGACCGGTCACGCCGATCGCCAACGCCGGCGCGCTCAACGCCTTGACCACCGTCAATCTGCGCCCCGCCGCGCGCAAGCAGTGGGGCTTCGACGAGCGCAAAGCGCGCAGCATGACCGATGCCCTCGACAACGATCCGAACATGCCGGATGCCCTCGAAGTAGCGGCCAAGCTCGACGCAACCTTCGCTCGCACCGGCAAGCTGGTGGGACCGCTGCATGGCATTGTGTTCAGCATCAAAGACATGCTCGACACCTACGACCTGCGCACCACCAGCGGTGCCGATGCCGACTACGCCAATGACCGTCCGCCGCGCGACGCGACGCTGGTCAAACGGCTGCGCGAGGCCGGCGCGATCATCCTGGCGAAGTCCAATCTCGGCGAATACGCCTCGGGCAGCCGCAGCGCCTTCGGCGGCACCATGTGTAACCCCTATGCCACCGACCGCGATGTCGGCGGCTCCAGCGGCGGCTCGGCGTCATCGGTGGCGGCCAATTTGGTCACCTGCGCGATCTCCGAAGAAGGCGGCCCGTCGATTCGCATGCCGTCGCGCTTAAATAACGGCGTCGGTCTGTCGCAGACCCAAGGATTGATCAGCCGCGACGGCATGATCGGCGGCGGCCCACTCAACGACCGCAACGGCGCCGCCTGCCGCACCGTCGAAGATGTCGCCCGCGTGCTCGACGTCATCGCCGGCTACGATCCGGCGGACGACTTGACCGTCTACAGCCTCGGCCGGGTTCCCAAAGAAGGCTACCCAAGCTTTGCCCGGGCGACCAGCCTCAAAGGACTCAGGATCGGCGTCGTGCGTGAATACATGGACAAGCGGCTATTCACCCAGGCCGATCACGAGACCATCGATATCGTCGAGCGCGCCATCGCCGAGCTACGTAAACTCGGCGCCACCATCGTCGATCCGGGCGCCGAAGGCGCATTGTTTCAAAAATGCCTCGACCAGCATCTACCGCGCAATCTGAATGCGCTGTTCACCAGAGAGTTTCCCGCGCAGTTTCCTGCCACCGCCGATCACGTCAACCTACTGCGCGACATGTATTTCAACCCGGCGCTGGTGCCGGCCAAGTCGACCATCCGCGACTTCGGCACCAGGGCGGTGAACGTCGGCGAGGCCAAGTATTATTTCAACCGCTATCTCAAGCAGCGCGGCGACGCCAATATTAAAGACCTCACCGATCTGATCGACAAGTCGCGCTACTACGTCGACGCCTTCGGCCGCGACACCCGGTTCCGTGACGTGAAATCAACCTTGCAGGACTTCAACAAGCCGATGACTCTGGACACCCGCGATCGCGACGCCAACCGCGCGGCGATTCAGCAGACCGTCATGCAATGCATGGCGACGCTCAAGCTCGACGCGGTGACCTACCCCACCGGCAATGTGCCCGCGGCGCTGATCAAGGCGCCGGTGGAGCCGGATGTGAACGGCCGGTCCCATCAAGCTTGGACATTGCTCGGCACCATGGGCTTCCCAGCGATCACCGTGCCGGCCGGATTCACGACCCAGGTTTTCGATCGCGTGCGCGACGCCAACGCCGCCGGCGGCACACGCCTGGTCGGCCCGGTGCCGGCGAAACTTCCCGTCGGCATCGATTTTCTCGCCATGCCGTTCGGCGAACCCATGCTCCTGCGGATCGCCTCAGCCTACGAGAACGCCACCCGTCACCGGACGTCGCCGCGCGAGTTTGGCCCGTTGGAGGAAAAGAAATAAGCGGGAATAGCCAGGGTGATTTCAAAATGGCGCTGAACCCGCCGCCATTTTCACGCCGCAGGTCGCCCGCCATTCACCCGCCGCGCCACCGATGAGCGCGAATAATTTTTGGTACTCCGAAACCTCGGCGTTGCCTTCCCAAGGAACGCTCTTGTGGATGATCGTGGCACCGCGATCGAGGATCCACAGCGAGCGATAGTAAAACCCGCCATGGTGATGCTCTTCATCGCGCAGCAAGCCGTAGCGCCGGGCGATGTCGAGGCCGCTGTCCGAAACGAACAAATAGGGCAGCTCGCCGCCAATCAGCGTCAGCGCATACTGGCGATGCTGTTGGGGCGAATCGGGGGAAATCATCACCAGCTCCGCGCCGGCCTGGCGAATCTTGGCGTAATCCTGCTTCAACGAAGCAGCCATGCTGGCGGCTCAGTTGGGATGATAGCGATAGCTGTCTTGGCTCGTCAGAACCAATTTTTCATGGCGCGCGGCGAGCTGATCGAGGCGCAGGTTGCCGTCGGCCGTGGCGACGAGAAACCCGGGAGCTTTGTCGCCCACTCGAAGACTTGTAGGTTCAGCAGTCATTAGGTTGCTCCTCACTCCTGAATCATTTTGCGTAGCGCCTCGCGCACCGAGCCACTGGCGGCGCGAAACACCGAAGCGTTGACTCGCGCCGCATCCTCGCCGACGAAGCTGACCAGTTGAAATCGCAACAGCCGCTCCGCCTCGGCTTTAAATTCGGGATCGTTAAACGTATCGCGAAACCCTTTGCGCAGCGCCTCAACGGTGGACGCCGGCGTCTTCGGCGGCGCGACCATGAACCGGCCGAGACTGCGCACCGCGCCGGAGATTTTGAAGGCTTCGGCCAGCGGTCCGGTGAGTTCGGCCTTCTTCGCCGCGCGGTAGAATTCCTTGAACGTCGGTAGATCGGCGCGCGGATCGCGCACGATCTCGCCGTCGGGCGCGGCCAAACCGTCTTGATAGATCGGCACCACCACGCCATCGCGCGCCATCGCCGCGCTGCCCATGGTGTAACCGGTGAGACCTTCGGAGGTGTAGTTGATCTCGCCGCGCTGCACCGCCAACCGCAAATCCGCTTCGCCGGCGTAGCCGGTGACGTAGCGATAGGGCACGCCGAGCAGATCGAGTGCCATGCGTAGCGCCAGGTCTTTATTACTCTCGCGGGTGAAGCCGCCGATGACGATCGGCTTAGACGGTTTCAAAATTTCCGCTGGCCCTTTCACCCCGGTGTCGGCGCGAATATAAACCACCGAGGTCTCGCCGACGCCGGCGATCATCGGCATCTTGTTGAGATCGAAGCGCACACCGGCGCCGCCAAGAATCTGCGGCAGATAACCGCCGGAGAAAACCCCGACGGTCAAACCGTCACCGCCGGCGACTTCGTAGAGGTAATTGGCGCCGACATTGCCGCCGCCGCCCGGCATGTTTTGCACCGCGACTGTCGGGTTGCCGGCGAGATGCTTGCCCAGATAGCGCGACACCAACCGCGCCACCACATCAGTGGCGCCGCCGGCGGGATAATTAACCAACAGCCGAACGGTCTTGCCTTTGTAGAAGGGCTCCTGGGCAGGCGCCGATTGGCTTGCCAGGATGCAGGCGAAACCGATGACCACGGCGAAAAAAGCCTGCCAGCATCTCCGTGCCATTATGCTTCCTCCTCTGCCCGCCGCTGGAACGGATCGAGCGGCAATGAACGCCGTTTACGCGCTGGCCGTGAGCGCCTTTTCAATATGGCCCTCGTAGAGCTCCATGGAATGATCCTTGAGGCCATCGGTGCCGGGCTCGAGAAAATCCTCCATGCGCCCTTTGACCCGATCGAGAAAGCTGTTCCAAAAACTCATATCGCTCTGGATCACGCCGTCGCTGTCGATATAGCGCACGGCGCCACCGTGGCTATAGCCAAGCCCCCGCGGCGGCACGCGGGTGACCGTGTCGTTGTTGTTGACGAAGCGGAAGTAGCGGCCGCTCAAGCGGCGCTCAAACTCATCGACGAAATCCTGGTCGCCGACGCGCGGTTGACCGAAGTCGTACAGACCATTGACGGTTTGGCCGTCCGCCAGCAGCTTGGCCACGGCGATGACCGCCAGAGCTGCGCCCAGGCTGTGACCGGTGCACCACAGCGACTGCGGCTGACGCGGGTCGCGAAAGCGCCGGATGGTGTCGAACATGGCGACCTGTACCAGCTCGAAAGCGTTCAGAAAGCCGCGGTGCACCACCCCGCTGAGTGGGCCCGACTCTTTGTGAATCTTGGCGTCGGCCAACAAATCTTTAAGATGCGACGGCTGGGTGCCGCGGAAAGCTACGACGACGATCTTGTCGTTGGCGGCGACGAAACCCTCGGTATCGTCCTTACTCAAGAACGCGAATTTATCCAGACCGATTTGCCGCACCGCCGGCTCAATCTTGTCCTTGTCTTGGTAAGCGATCCTGGCGGCGCGCGCCAGCCAGTAGGCGTTACTGAGGCTATATGCCGTGGTGTCCGAAACGAATGGAAAATCCGTTGGTGATAGTGGCATGTCAGGTTCTCCTTGCGGTTGGCTGCGTACGCTTTCATCAAGTTAATATCGCGAGCGGGCAAAGCCGTGGCAACCATGGTTTCTCAAAGTCGCGGCGCCGCCGGCCAGTTAGCGACCAGGCTGCCGTAGCCCGCTATGCTGTAGCGGCGGCCGAGCTGTGACAAGACATCCCACATACGCGCCAGGCTACTGGCGACGATCGGCACCCCGAGCTCGGTTTCGAGCTGGTCCAATACCGGCAACGGATCGAGCAGAGCGCCTTGGAAATAGATCGCGTCGAGCCCAGCGTGGGCCGCGAATGTTTGGCGCGTCATCTGGGCAACCTCCGGAGCCGTGAGCTTGAGCGCGTCGGTGTGCTTGCCCAAGGTCTGCGGTGGGTAAACCGCCGTGAGACCGAACCTGGCAAGATAATCGCGGTACAGATCTTTCAACTTGTCGTCCACTGGCGTCATCAGCAGGATGCGCGCGGCGCCGAGCGCCTTGAGCGCAAGCGCCGACGAACGCAGCGCGGTGGCCACCGGCACTTTGACCTCGACCGCCAGGCGTACCACCATGTCGGGGTTGAGCACTTCTTTGGGACCGCCGCTGATCACCAGGCCGTCCCAGCCATGGCGCGCGATCAACTCATTGGCTTGGCGAATCAACCCATCGGTCTTGCCCTGCATATCCCAAAGGGATTCTCCCGCGTCGGTCTCTTGCTCGAAGGTGAACTCAACATCCTTCGGCACGCAGGGGCGAAAGCTAGTGTAGTGTTGCATGCTGTTTGGAACTTAAGCGGCTGTTAGCGCGAATGACCTTCTGCAAGATGTCGCGCGCGCTCTTAGTCCAGATGAAAGGCTTGGGGTTGGTGTTGTGGTGAGCGATGTACTCTTCGATGGCGGCGACCAGCT
>CAMDBU010000007.1 GCA_945889495.1 Syntrophobacter sp. SbD2
TCCAGAAGTTGACGCAACGCGTGTGGGGATTCGCAATAACTCCAAAACTTTGCCGTTCGCACATGAAAACACGAAACCCGCGTGTTGCGCTCAAAAATTAGCAGGCCGGGTTCTAAAAAAACGGGGTTTTCTGTCAGGCACTAATTAGCGGAATGGAGCGATGAACGTGGGTATTTTGTATTTTAGTCTGCGGGGCCGCTTTTGGATTTTGGATTATCGGAAAAGAGTTCACAGCCAAGTTGCGACCTCCAACTCTTACGTCCCCAATCTAAAATCCAAAATCCAAAATCCAAAATTAGTGGCGTTGGCACTTGGCTTGTTGCTAGCTACGAACCTACACGCGGCTGAAACGCCAAAGTGGCAGCAAGAATGGGATCGCACCGTCCGGGCGGCGGAGCAGGAAGGGCAGGTCAACGTATCCATCGGCGGCTACGGGGCGGTGATCGAATCCGGGGTCTTTCAGAAGAGCTATCCCAAGATCAAGGTCAATTATATCACTGGCGCCGGTACCGATATTACCCAGCGCATCGTTACCGAGCGCCGGGGCGGCAAGTATCTGCTCGACGTCTACAATGGCGGCGGGGTTTCACTCTACCAAGTGCTTTATTTGGGTAAGATGATCGAGCCGATCAAGCCGGCGTTGATCCTCCCCGAAGTCCTGGACACCGGCAAGTGGTGGGAAGGCAAACATAAGTACTCGGACAAAGAACGCGAATATGTTTTCGTCTACGAGGGTAATGTCTCGGCGGGGGCCGGCGCGGCCTACAATACCCAGCTCGTCGATACGCGCGAATACAAGAGCTACTGGGATCTGTTCAACTCAAAGCTCAAAGGCAAAATCCTCTCCAGCGATATTCGTAGAGTTCGCGGCGCAGGAATTCCCTGGCAGTTTCTCTATTACAGTCCGGAGCTGGGGCCGAAGTTCTTGCGCCGCTTCTTCAGCGAGATGGAGGTCACCATGAGCGCCGACATTCGCCAGTCGGTGGACTGGTTGGGCGCGGGCAAATATAGTTTGATTTTGCCGATCCAGGGCGGCGAGGTTCATCGGGCGAAGAATCAGGGGCTGGCGGTGGAAGAATTCGAACCTCAACAGTTCAAGGAAGGCGTGAATCTGTCGTCAGCCTTTGGCTCGCTGGCGCTGATGAACCGCGCGCCTCACCCCAACGCGGCCAAGGTATTCATCAATTGGCTCTTGTCGCGCGAGGGGCAGGCGCTGTTTCAGAAGGTCATCAGCGTCCCCGGCGACGCGCGCAATTCGCGACGCATCGACGTGCCCAAGGATCATGTGCCGGCCAATCATGTGCGGCGCGACAAGATGGCGTACTTCGATACCGATGACCCCGACACCAAGGATCTGACGCCACTCTACAAATTGCTCGACGAAGTGCTGCCGGTGAAGAAGTAGCGGGAGCGAATGAGAATGGCCGCAAAGAACGCAAAGGGCACAAAATCGGAATTGTTGATTACTGTAGCCGTTGCTAGGTTCCGCGCGGCGCTATTTGTTTTGCTCGCTGTCTTGGCTTTACCATCAGCATCACTGTTCGCGGCCGATAGTAAACCGGGTTGGCAAGCGCAGTGGGACAAGACCGTGGCCGCGGCGAAGAAAGAGGGACGGCTCAATCTCTACGTCGGCCGCTACGGCAGCGAGCCGATGCTCAACGAGTTCCGCAAGGAGTTTCCCGAAATAAAAATTTCCAGCACCAACGGTGCCGGCAACTCCCTGGGTACGCGCATCGTCGCGGAGGCGCGCGCCGGCGCCATGCTCGCCGACGTTTATAGCGGCGGCGCGGTGACCAATTACGAGATCCTCTACAAAGCCAAAGCGCTCGACTCGATCAAGTCGGCATTGATACTGCCCGAGGTGGTCGACGAGTCGAAATGGTACGGCGGCAAGCACCGCTATAACGATGCCGAGCAAGAGCATGTGTTCATCTTTATTGCCAATCCGACCGCGGCGAGCATCTATTTCAACACCCAACTGGTGCAGCCCAAGGAATTCAAGTCCTACTGGGATCTGGTCCAGCCCAGGTGGAAAGGCAAGTATGTCTCCCAGGAGCCCACCGGCACCGGCATCGGACCGTCGTTGACGTTTTTCTATTACAACCCCGATCTCGGCGCGGAATTTCTGCGCAAGCTGTTCGTCGACATGCAGCCGGTTTTTTCCCGCGATCGGCGCCAGATGACGGATTGGTTGGCGCAGGGTAAGTTTGCTTTGTGCATGGGCTGCCGCGACTCCGAGCGGGCCAATAAGCAGGGGCTGCCGGTGGACGAAATGGATATGGTCGATTGGAAAGAAGGGGCGCATATTTCTTCCGGCGGCGGCTCGCTTAGCTTGATCAAAGGCGGTCCAAACCCCAACGCGGCCAGGGTCTTTATCAACTGGCAGCTCTCCCGGCGCGGCCAGTTAGCGGTGCAAAAATATCCCGATCTCTACAACGAAGAGCCACCCAATTCGCGGCGCATCGATATTCCCAAGGACATGCTGCCGGTAGGGAGCCGGCTGGTGGAGGGGCGGCGCTATTACGACTTCTCCGATCCCAAGCATTCCGACATGACACCGATCTTTCAGTTGGCCAAGGAACTCATGAAAGGACGTGAAGGTAAATAATCATGAAGCGCGCGATAGGATGGTTGTTAACTCTTTGGGCGATGGGCTGGGGATCGGCGAGTTTCGCCGCCGAGGCCAAACCGGCCTGGCAAGCCAACTGGGAGCAAACCCTGGCGGCGGCCAAGAAAGAGGGCAAGCTCAATTTCTATGTCGGCCGCTACGGCAGTGAGCCGTTGTTGAATGAGTTTCGCAAAGAGTTTCCCGAGATCAAGATCGTCACCGTCAACGGCGCCGGCAATACGCTCGGCACCCGGATCATCACCGAGATTCGCGCCGGCCATGTGGTCGCCGACCTGTTTAGCGGCGGCGCCAATACCAATTATGAAGTCCTCTACGAAGGTAAGGCGCTCGACTCGATCAAGTCGCTGTTGATCCTGCCGGAAGTGGTCGACGAAAGTAAATGGTACGAGGGGCGCATTCGCTACACCGACACCGAGCAGCGCCATGTGTTGGTCTATATCGCCAATCCGACCTCTTCTGGTTTCTACTACAATACCAACTTGGTGAACCCCAAGGAGTTCAAATCCTACTGGGATTTGGTGGCGCCCAAGTGGAAAGGTAAGATCGTCTCCCAGGACCCTTTGGGCACCGGCCTGGGCGCATCGCTGCAACACTTCTATTATCACCCCGAACTTGGCCCGGAGTTTCTCAAAAAATTATTCGGCGAAATGCAGCCGACCTTCGGCCGCGACCGGCGCCAGATTACCGACTGGATGGCCCAGGGACGATTTGCGCTGTGCGTCGGTTGCCGCGATACGGCTAAAGCGAAATCCCAAGGCCTGCCGGTGGATGAGATGGATCAGGTCGAGTGGAAAGAAGGGTTCAATATCACGTCGGGCGGCGGCTCGATCAGCTTCATCAAGGGCGCGCCGAATCCCAATGCGGCGAAAGTTTTCGTCAACTGGTTTCTCTCCCGGCGCGGCCAACTCGCGCTCCAAAAACATCAGGATCTCTACGGTGAAGACGCTCCCAACTCGCGCCGCATGGACATTCCCAAGGACATGTTGGTGCAGGCGGCACGCATGACACCGGGGCGCAAATACTTCGATGTCTCCGACCCCAAGTACGCCGACATGACGCCGATGTTCGATTTGCTGAAGCAGATCGTCAAAGTGAAGGAGGGGAAGTGATGGCTCTACGGAGCGCGCATCGGCCGAAAGTCATGCGGCTTGGGATCGGGTAACTTGGCGTCGACTCGTTTTCCGAGTCATTCCCGCGCAGGCGGGAATCCAGGTTTTTTTGATGCAGCGTTAGAATCGAAGCTGGATGCCGGCCGGAGTCTATCCTGAGCCATGTCGACGGGCCGGCATGACGAACAGCCATTTTTTCACGAGGCGTAACATACCAGCGAACTCCGACTTCTATGCCGACGCAAATTCACATCTACACCATCAACCGCGGCGGCTTGGACGACTTCGCCGCCGAGTGGCGCGATAAGATCAAACCGCTGCGCGAGAAGTTTGGCTTTCAGGTCAGCGGCGGCTGGAAGGTTAAAGAGACCAATCAGTTTGTTTGGTTACTGAGCCGCGAGAGCGCCGACGATTGGGAGGCGCAGAATCAAGCGTTCTATCAATCCAACGAACGGCGTTCGCTTCAGCCCGATCCGGCGCGCCATATAGCACGGGTGGAGCAGTATTATGTTGAGAGTGCGTAACGGAAGTCTAAAGGAAAAAGAAAGGGCAACCACGAGGGGTTGCCCTTTATCGACAAGTCCTTTTTGTGATCTTTGCGTTCTTTGCGGCCATCCATTCCTAATTCTTTAGCGCCCCATAAACCTTCTCCGCGGTAATCGGCAGATCTAATATCCGCACGCCGCAGGCGTCTTGGACGGCGTTGGCGATGGCCGCGGCGGTGGGGACGTTGGGGATCTCGGCGATGGCTTTGCCTTGGTAGGGGATCGGCCCGGCCGGATCTTCCATCAACACTGTGGTCAGCTTCGGCACGTCGGCGATGCAGGCCATCTTGAACTCGCCGAGATTCGCCGCCGGCATCTTGCCGTCGACAAGCGAATTATCTTCCATCAGCGCGAAGCCCATGCCGTTGATGATACCGCCGTCGATCTGGCCGGTGTAGCTCAAGTGATTCAAAACCGTGCCGGAGTCATGCACGGTGGTGAGCTTGGTGACTCTCACCTGGCCGGTGCCACGATCGACTTCGACCTCGGCGACTTGGGCGGCGAAGGACGTGATCGCCGCGCGGATGGGCTCGTAAATGCTCAGATGGCTGAGGGCGCCGCCGTTCTGGGCAACCGCATGGCCGATCAGATCGGCGCAGGTCATAGGTTTCTGTCCAGGAATGACGTAACGGCCTTTGCTCTCCTGGATCGCTTCACGCGGGCAGGTGAATTTCGCTGCCGCCAGGCCGAGTAGTTTTTCTTTCAACTCGGTCACCGCTTGATAGGCGGCGGTGCCGACGCTGTTGGTCGATTTGCTGCCGCCGGTGCCCGAGTCAAAGGGCGATTTGTCGGTGTCGACGACGACCACTTTGACGCGCTCCCGCGGCAGATCGAGGACTTCGCTGACGATCTGCTGGACCACGGTATGAATGCCGGGGCCGACGTCGGGTACGCCGAGATTGACGCTCAAAATACCATCGGTGCCGACGGTGATCTCGGCGCCGGATTTGCCCGCGCCGCTAGGGCGCTCGTAGACCGCGACGCCGCGGCCGATGTTTTTGCCCTTGGGTTTGTTCCAGCCCGAGACTTCCAGCGCTTTGGCTAACGTCTCTTTGACCAGGATGCCTTTGAGTTTCTGGCCGAAGGGCGTCGGTTCGCCGTCGTTGATCAAATTGTCCATGCGGAATTTCACCGGATCGATGCCCAGTTCGCGGGCGATGATGTCGATCTGCGATTCGACCGCGAAGGTGGTCTGCGGGCTGCCCGGCGTGCGTGTCTGGGTGCAGGGCACCTGATTGGTGTAGGCGCAGATGGTTTCCACCTGAATCGCTGGGAAGCGGTAGTAGCTTGCCGCCCGCCGCGGCCCTTGGACCGTAACTTCGGCGTTGGCCTTGAGTCCGGCGTAGCCGCCGCCATTGAACACGGCGCGCACCGCCATGGCGCAAATTTTATTTTGTGCGTCGACGCCGGTTCGTAAGGTTAGCGCCACCGGATGGCGGTGCGAGACCGCGGTGACTTCTTCGGTGTATTCCAAAACCATGCGCACCGGCTTGCCGGTTTTTTTGGCGAGGAAATAACAGACCGGCACTTCGGTGACCGAGGTCTTGCCGCCGAAGTCGCCGCCGACCGGTAGAATGTGAACTTTGACGTCTTCGTCTTTGAGACCGACGTCGCGGGCGAAGCGGTTGCGCAGCGAGAACGGCGCTTTGTTCGACGCCCAGACCTCGACCCGGCCGTCATCTTTGATCTGCACGGTGCAGGCATGGGGTTCGATGTAGCCGTGGAAACCCAGCGGCGTGCGAAAAGTGTGTTCGAAAACCCGCGCCGCTTTCTGAAAGCCGGCCTCGACATCGCCATTGGACCACTTGCCGTAGGATTGAATGTTCGGCAGCTCACTCTTTTCGCCTTCGGGAGCGTTCTTGTAGATGGAGGTATCGTCATGCAGTACCGGCGCGCCGGGGGTGATCGCTTCCAAAGGATCGGTGACGTAGGGCAGCTCTTCATAGCGCACGTCGATCAGATTCAACGCCTCTTCGGCGATCTCGTCGCTGTCAGCGGCCACGGCGGCCACCGGCTCGCCGGAAAAGCGCACCCGGTCATGGGCCAACAGCGGCATGTCCTTCATGCGCAGACCGACCATGACGCCTTTGACATCGGCGCCGGTGATGACGCCGCGCACGCCTTTCAACTTCTCGGCTTTGCTGGTGTCGATGCTGATGATCTTGGCGTGGGGCAGTGAGCAGCGCAGCATCTTCGCCGCTAGCGCGTTGGGGAATGGCAAATCCGCGGCGTAGCGCATGTTGCCGGAAACTTTATCCGCGCCCTCGATGCGCGGGACTGATCGGTTGACGCTTTTGTAGGCCATCGAATATCTCTCCGTCTTGGTGATGTTTAGCGCTCGCTTGTTAGATTTTCACCTTGGTGAAAACCTTCAATGGATTCTTTTGAAAAATTTTCAGCTTGTCTTCGGCGCTCAAAAATCCTAGGCCGTCGATCACCGGGATCATGTCGTCGGACGGCTTGCCGGTGTCTTTGCGGATGGCGCCGCCGGAGCCGGGGGACTCGGTGCCGAACAGCACCTGATCGACGCCGCGCTGCTTGATGCCGGCTTCGAGATAGTTCACGTCGTAGACGCAGGAGTCGTAGAACAGATTCTGACTGAAGTCACCCTGGCCGACGTGATGGTCGTTGGGGATGAAGCGGTGCAAGCCGCCGCCGCAGTGGCAGATGACGATCTTCAGTTTGGGGAAAGTCTGAAAAACCTTGCTGTGCATGTAGAGATTCATGGCGACGAACTCTTCGAGATAGTTGTTCATCTGATAGTTGGCCGGGATGATTTCCAGGCGCCGATCGTAAGTGGTCGACGGATGGACCATCAGCGGCACGTCTAACTGCACCGCCTTCTCATACAGCGGATGCCAATACTCTTCATGGACGCCGGGCGTCTGCTTGTCGCCGGCGGGATCGGGATTCAAATAGGCGCCGACAAAGTTAAGTTCCTTGATGCAGCGCTCGAACTCGGGCAAGCAGTTGCGCGTGTCTTTGTCGCGGGATTGCGGTAGTTGGGCCATGCCGTGGAAGCGGTCGGGATGGAGTTTGACGATGCGCGCGATCACGTCGTTGGTCGTTCTGGCCCAGAACTCCTGCAGGAATGGGCGCATCCAGTGCCACATGGCGATGGGGCGCGGGCCGATGAGTTGGACGTCGATGCCGCGGTCGTCCATGAATTTCAAATGGCGCTGCTGCGCGGCCTCCAGCTGCTCGTCGCTCATGTCGAGTTTGCGATTGGGCGTATTCTGCGACACGCATTCGGCCAAGAACTGGCGGAACACCGCGGGGGTGGTCATATGGCCGTGAACGTCGACGGTTTTTTGTCCGTTATACATAAAGGCTCCTTGCTTTTGTCTGAATCGTTCTTCGTTTCGTCATTCCGGCCCTTCGACTTGGCTCAGGATAGACTCCGGCCGGCATCCATCTTCGGACCCGCCCGGCACCACCTGGATACCGGCCTGCGCCGGTATGACGGAAGGGACAACTAATCTTCTTCCGGCGCCGGCACCTGGTGCTTTAGGTAAATTTCTTTGCGTTGTTTCGCCGACTCGATAATCGCCAGGCAGACCTCCAAGGTCGCCATGCCCCAGGGGCCGGTGTGGCGGATCGGTTTGTCGAGCACCACGGCGTTGTAGAGCTCCATCAGTTCGCCGCGCCGCGACGGGCCGCCGCCGCCGATGAGCGGTACATCTTTGGTTCCTTCGTCGCTGTGGACGAAGAGGCCGTATTGCGACTGGCGGATGTCCCCCTTTTCGCAAGTGGCGACTAAAATGCCCAAGTCGTTGGGCAGCCAGGGTTTCACTTTGCTGCGGTCGCGAATCTCGCTTTCATTGGCGCCGCCGATGCGCATGGCGTCCTTGTCGGCGTTTTCATCACGCGTGCCATCGAGCAGAGATTTTCGTACTTTGGCCCGTTCGGCTTCCGAGTAGCGGCTGTTCTGGCCGCCCCAGGGGACGAGTTCGGACGCTAGAAAATAGCCGTAGCCGTTGTGCATGAGGGTCGCCGGCGTGCCGTCTTCAAATTCCATGAAGCCGGAATAATAGCCGGGGATCGGCCGGCCCTTGAACCAGGCGCCGGTTGATCCGCGCACGCTGCGCACCATGCCGCCGCCGAGGAGCCGTAAGGTGTCGATCTGGTGCGGCCCCTGGCGGTAGGGCACGCCGCCGCCTTGATTGATATCGAGCTCGTCGGCCGTGCGCGGCCTGAGCATCCAATCTGTGTAGGCCCAGACGTGGAGCGCGCACAGCCGGCCGAGTTCGCCGGAGCGGATGATTTTGCGCATGGTGCGAATATGCGGGCCGAAACTCTGGGTGTGGCCGCATAAGAGTTTAATCTTATTCTTGATCGTCGCCTCGATCATGTTCTCGGCTTCTTGGAGCGAGATCGCCATCGGTTTCTCAACGACGACATGCTTGCCGGCGTTGGCGGCGATGATCGTATGGGCGGCGTGGAAGCGGTTGGGCGTCGAGATCCAGACCACTTCGACATTGGGATCGGCGCACAGCTTCTCGACGCTGTCATAAGTCTTGGTGTGGTATCGGTCACGGAAAGTTTCCAGCACCCGCGGATTGACATCCGCCGCGGCGGCGAGCTCGAACTCGGGAATTTGCTCCATGGCCGGCAGGATTTCCGAGGCGCCGACGCCGATGCCGACGATGCCGAGTTTGAGTTTTCTAATGGGAGTTTCATTCGCCATATACTGGTTTCTTTCGGTTATGAGAATTCCTCTTTGTTAGCAGGCCTGGCAACCTGCCGCAAGCAAAGCCATCGGCTTCGACGGATTACCGTTCAGACGACTTTATAAAACTCGGCGCAGTTATCCCAAAGTATTTTGCGTTTGTCGGCGTCGGTGATTTTTAAATCGAGGAAACTGCTGACGGCGTTGGGATACTTCGAATCGCCGTGGGGATAATCGGTGGAGAAGACCAGGCGGTCGGTGCCGATGTAGTCGATGACGTATTTGACGCCGGCTTCGTCCGGTTCGACCGAAACGAACACTTGGCGTTTGAAATAGTCGCTGGGTTTCATGGTCATATCCTTGGCCCAGACATCGCCTTCGCGTTCCCAGCCTTCGTCCAAGCGCCACAGAAGCCAGGGCAGCCAAGTGCAGTTGGCTTCGAGAAAGGCGACGCGTAGCTTGGGATGGCGCGCCAAGACGCCGCCGGAGCAGACCGCGACGAGACCGAGCATCTGCTCCATCGGCTGGGCGACGGCGCGGCGCAGCATGAAGTTGGGCTCGAACCAGTCGCCGGTCTGGCGGCCGGCGGAAGATGACGACTCGTGAAAGCCCACCGGCACAGCGAGCTCTTCCAAGGTGTTCCAGAGCGGCTCGTAATAGTCGTCATGCCAATTGCGGTCGTTGAGTATATTTGACCGCAAGAACACCGCGCGAAAGCCGAGCTCCTTGACGCAACGCTTGGCTTCCTTGACCGCGTCGTCGATGGCGAAGGTCGATAGCATGCCGGCGCCGAGCAGGCGGTTGGGATCTTTGGCGCAGAAATCGTAGAGCCAGTTGTTATAGGCGCGCGCCAGGGCGGCGGCGAACTCGGGCTCCATATGCGGTTCACTCAAGACGTTCAAGCCGCGGGTCGGATAGAGGACAGCGACATCGATGCCTTCGGTGTCCATCGCTTCGAGCTGCACTTCGGCGCTCCATTGGCGCTCCGAGTGGTCGCGGTAGGTGCCTTGGTTGCGGGTGAAATTTTGCCCGCGGTTGGGCGCGCCGCTGCGTGCGCCGTTGGCGCGATACACGCCCCAGGCTCGGCCGTCGGGATGGGCCATGCGCAGATCGCGGACGTTCTCGCTGGTCAGACCGCGCGGCGCGATGGCTTTGAATTTGCCGTCGATGTAGCGGTCCCATAAATCCACCGGCTCCATCAGGTGCATGTCGCTGTCCAAAACTTTCATACCGTTCTTGGTCATGGCGTCCTCCTTGGGATAGATGATCGTTACATTAGCGCTCGCATTCCTGTCAATGTATCTGGTAAATTGACGACGACTCGGAGGTACGATGCGCTTTGGAATTTTTGCTATTCTGTTCTTCAACTGGTTTCTGGCCAACGGGCAAGCCGCGGAGCTGCCAACCAAAGCGGCGGTTAAATCCATCACCGTTTATCAAGACCCCGGCTGAGGCTGCTGCACTGGCTGGGTCAGCCATCTACAAGCCAATGGTTTCAAGGTCGAAAAGAAACCACTCATGAGCAGCAAACTAGTCGCGGTGAAAGACCAATATAAAGTCCCCGAGAAACTGCGCGCCTGCCATACCGCGGTGATCGACGGCTACGTCATCGAAGGCCATGTGCCGGCGGATTTGATTCATAAGCTGGTCAAAGACAAGCCGGCGGTGCTGGGCATCGCGGTTCCCGGCATGCCCAATGGCTCGCCGGGCATGGAAGGCGGCAAGCCGGAGCCGTATAGCGTGCTGACCTTCGACAAGGATGGGAAGACGGCGGTGTATGCCAAGCGGTGAGGAGGGGAGGTGGAGTGATGGAGTATTGGATTGATGGAGTGATGGGTGTTCGGAAGAGACTGCAAATTTTTATTTGTCTGCTGGTGATCGGTCTTGCCGCTGGAACGTCATTCGCCCAGGAGAAGCGCAATGTCCGCATGGTCTTCGTCAGTCTGGCTTGGAATAGCGAGATTCCCTTTCGCGTGGCGTTGGCGCGCGGTTACTTCAAGCAGCAGGGGTTGCAGGTGGAGCCGATATTAATCGGCGGCGGGCCGGCCGCACTGTCGGCGTTGATCTCTGGCGAGGTCGATTTCGCCAGCATCGGCGGAGCCCAGGCGATCTTTCGCGGTAAATCCCGCGGCCTCGACGTGACGATCATCGGCTGCATATCGGGCACAACCAATTACATGCTGCTCGGCAACAAGCAGACCCGCACCGTGGAAGATTTGCGCGGCAAGGTGATTGGCGTCACCGGCGCGGGCACTTACTCGGAATTTGCCGTCAAGGCGTTTCTCCGCAAGCATAATCTCAATCCCGACAAGGACGTGGTCCTGCGCGCGATTGGCGGCACGGTGCTGCGCGCGGCGGCCATCGAGAAAGGCATCATCGCGGCGGCGCCGTTTTCCACCGAAGATGGCGTGCGCTTGATGCGCGCCGGTTATGCCGCCATCAGCAATATGAGCGAGTCCTTGGGCATCCCGCAGAATATTCTGGTCACGCGCAACGAAGTGCTCGACAAATATCCCGAGACCAGCAAGCGTATGCTCAAGGCCTACATTCAAGGCATGCAGCTGGCCAAGTACAACAAAAAAGAAGCGATCAAAGCCGGTTTCGACGCCGGCTTAAAAGGCGATCCGGACATCGTTAGCGCGGCTTGAAATCTCTATTCCGGCGGTCTGCAAGGCGACTTGTCGGTGGCATTGCCGGGGCTGCAACAGATGCTTGACGAAGATATCCGTACCGGCCTGGTCGATAAGAACTTCACCATCGACCGGGCGATCAACGACCGGATTTTGAAAATCGCCCAGCAGGAGCTGCGCGCCGAAGGCAAGTTGAGGCAGTAGCCGATGATCTACGTTCTCCGCACTTTGATATTGCTCCTATCCGTCCTATCAATCGGATCCCATGGTGCCGCTCAGGAGCGCAAAACACTGCGCGTCGTCTTCACCGGCCTGGCCTGGAATAGCGAGCTGCCGTTTCGAGTCGCGTTGGCACGCGGTTTTTTTAGACAGCAGGGGCTGGAAATCCTACCGATCTTCGTGCGCGGCGGGCCGGCGGCACTGGCGGCGCTGTCTTCCGGCGAGGTCGAGTTCGCCGAGATCGGCGGCGCCCAGGCGATCATGCGCAGCCGGGCGCGCGGTTTGGACGTCGCGATCATCGGCACGATCTCCAACGCCGTGACCTACCAGCTGGTCGGCAACAAGAGCACGCGAACTCTCGAAGATCTCAAAGGCAAACTGATCGGTGTCACCGGCGCCGGCGCATTCTCCGACTTCGCGACCCGGACGTTTCTACGCCGCAAGGGCATCGATCCCGACAAGGACGTGTTCCTGCGCGCCATCGGTGGCAGCGCGTTGCGCGTCAGCGCCCTGGAGAAGGGCATCGTCGCCGCCGCGCCGTTCTCGCCCGAGGACACCGTGCGGCTCACCCGCATGGGCTATCCGATGATCGCTAACTTCAGCGATATCTTGAACATCCCACAGACTCTGATCACCGCGCGCAACGATTATCTCGACAAGCAGGCCGACATCAGCAAGCGATTTTTGAAAGGGCTGATCCAGGGTATTCACTACGCCAAGACCAACAAGGCGGATGCGATTCGCGCCGGCTATGAAGCCAAGCTCCAAGGCGAAGCGGAAATCGTCCAGCAGGCCTACGATCTATTCGCGCCCGGCTTCAGCGACGATCTGTCGGTCAATATGGCCGGCCTACAGGTGATGCTCGACGAGGACAAGCGCGCCAATCTGATCGACGCCAAGTTCACCGTCGAGCGCGCGGTCAATGATCGACTGCTCAAACTCGCCCAGCAGGAACTGCGCGCCGAAGGAAAGCTTAAGTAAGCGGTGCCATGGCCCCCGAGGTTTGCTTGCGCCAGCTGTCGGCACGGCGCGCTGGCGCGGCGGGTCAGTGGCGCATACGCTGGCAAATCGATAATCCTGGCGCCGATGCGCTGAGCATCAATTCCGTGCGCGTGCCCCATGGGCAGTTCAAAGCCGATGAGCAATCATTGGTTCCACCATTGGTTCTACCGGCGGGAGGGATCGTTGAGTTTATCAGTCATGTTCATTGCGACGAGCCGGCCGGCTTAGTGACCGAGAACGCTTTCGTGATTTTTCACTGCCAATGGCGCGGTAAACCCTGGCGCATTTTCATTCGCATTCGCGTAACGGTTACGGACGAAGGCGTGCCGGAAACCGCCGTCGAGCTAGTCACCACCCAGCAGGTGGGCTTTTCCGGAATCTCCAATTGAGAGAGGCTGACATGGCGAGCAAGGAAGACGATCTCTATATACTCAAACGGATGCGCGGCTGACATAGCAATTGAGGCCTCGGCTTCGAAGAGACCACGGGTATGGTCTCCAACGCGGTAAAGCAGAGTCAGGAAGAAGTCATCGCCGCGCTCAAGCGGCTGCGCGCCGGGCATGGCGATGACGCGGAATATAAAAAGTTGCGCAAGGATTTGCCGGCGGAGTGGCCGTGCTGAAACAGTTGTTAGTTGTCAGTGGTTAGTTCTCAGTTGGAAATTGCCAGATGCACATGGGCGTTTAGTTAGATAGCTTCACTGTCGGCTGGCGCAAATTCAGATCTTTAACCCCGCCCCAAAACTCTCGTTTGCCGGTCATCGCTTGGACATGGCCGTCCCATTCTAGCGTGAAGGCGGTGAGGCCGAGTTTGACCGCGGCGCGAATTTTGTTTTGCGTTACGTCATCGGTGGCGAGTTCACGGATGGCATCGATCTGGCGGCTGCCATGGCCTTCGTCTTGGGCGGCGTGCAGTTGATAGGTCGCCGCGGCGCGCGGCGAGAAGCCGTAGTGGCCGGTGAGTTCGCGGTAGACCTTCTCCGAGATCTTGCCGGCGCCGCCCAGCTGGCTTTCGACAAATGCCAGCATGGCGACGCCTTCCAGCGCCGAGCGCCGTTGGCAGCAGCCGACGATCATTTCGATGGCCGCCAAGGTGCCGGGGGCGGGCTCGGCGTTGTCCGCCTGTTCACGGCTGATGCCGCCTACTTCTAAAAATTGCAGCATGATGTCGACATGGGTGCGCTTGCCGCCCAGCTCTTCCATGAAATTTTCCAACACCGTGGACATCACTTCGTATTCTTTTGCCGATACTGCATTGATCGCCATATGGCCGAAAAAGATCGGGTTGGTGCGCACCCGCAGGTAGTGCTGCACCTCGCCGAGAATGATCTGTTCTTTGCTCCAGCGGTGCTTGATGATGCCATCGAACCAGGGGTGTTGTTCCATCGGCACTTCGGCGGCGTAGCTCCAGAGTTCAGCTATAAAGTCATCGGGCTTCATGGCTCACCAAGTAGCGCAAGCCCGCGCGCTTGTCTAGCCCAGTGACGTAGCCGCGATTTGGCTTGATTGCGATTCCGATTCCGCGCTAGATAGCCGAGAGTAATTAAATCGACGCGAGTGCTTGGGAGGCGATCATGGCAGCGGTGGTTGGTTTGGGACATGTCGGCATTTACGTGCGCGATCTGGAAAAAATGGTGGGGTTCTACCGCGACACCCTGGGCATGCGTATCACCAAGCAGAACTGGTGCGCCGGAATCGTTTTTTTCAGCACCGATGCGGAGCGGGCTGATCATGAGATCGCGCTATTCCGCGGCCGACCGGCAGACGCCGATTCGCGTTTGATCAATCAGATCTCGTTGCGGGTGGAGACGCTCGACGATCTCCGCGTCATGCACAAAAAATTACTCGCTCTGGACCTGCGCATCGACGCCCTGGTCAACCATGTCAGCGCGCTGGGCTGCTATTACTTCGACCCAGAGGGCAATCGGTCGGAAGTTTTCTGGGTCACCGGCCGGCCTTGCTGGGTGCCGATCGCGCACCTGATCGATATTCACCAGTCGGACGAAGCGGTGCTGGCGGAGATCGAAGCCCTGTGGCAGCGGCTGCGCCATGTCGGCATGGGCGAGCGCATGGCCAACGAGCCGGCGACGTTACAGTTGGATTGAGGCATTAATTAATGGAAGAACTCAAGATCGGTATCGGCACATCGAGCATCGGCCGCTTTCTGCCCTATGTGGCGGAGGCGGCGGGCTTGTTCAAGCAGCAGAACATCGCGGTCGAGATCGTCAATCAGCTCGACGAAGAGAAAGTCGTCGACGATATCGTCAGCCAAGAGATTCCCATCGGCACGCCCAATGCGCCGTCGCTGATCTTTTCGCGGCTGGAGGGCAATGACTTGGTCATTGTGGGCGGGCTATTGAACCGCCCGGCGTTCTATCTAGTGGCAAATCCGCGGCTCACTTCCGTCGAACAGCTCAAAGGCAAACGGCTGGGCATCAACCAGCCGCGCCGGATGGCCGGGATGATGATGCTGGAACTGCTACGCCGCTGGGGCATCGACCGCGACAAGGATTTGCAATTGGTCGATCTCGGTCTCAATGACCGCAGTTTCGAGGCGCTAATCAAGGGCGATCTCGACGGCGCGCTGTTGCCGCCGGAGAAGGCGTTTGCCGCCGAAGCCGAAGGGTTGCGCATTGTCGCCGATACTCTCGATCTCAAGAGCCAATGGGTGGTGCTGGCGACCAGCGAGCGATTTCTCGCCAGTCATCGCGTACTGGTTGGTAAAGTCGCGGCGATCTATCGCGAGAGTATTGCGATCTTCAAGAACGATGCGCCGCTGGCGCACGAAGTGATCGGCCGGCAGCTGCCGGCGCTACGCGCCAAACCGGCGGTGATCGAAAAGTGTTATGGCGTCTTCGCCGAGCTGTTCGAGCCGACTATGATCGCCACGCCCGCGGCGCTAGCCGCCATCCTTGGCGAAGTTGCTTTGCAAGATCGCCGGGCCGGCGCGCTGCGGCCGGCGGATTTAACCCGAGCCGTCGGCTAAGCGCGGCCTAAATTTCAATCAAGAATCATTTGTCGTAAAGGAGCATCCGATGGCCAAGAAAAAAGAATACAGCTGTGTGCTAGTCGAGACCGACGGAGACGGGATCACCTGGATCACCTTCAACCGGCCGGAGAAACGCAACGCCATGAGTCCGACCCTGCATGTCGAGATGGAGGAAATTCTTTATGGCCTGGAAACCGATGAGGAAACCAAAGTCATCGTCCTCACCGGCGCCGGCAACAGCTGGAGCGCGGGCATGGACTTGAAGCAATACTTTCGCGAGACCGATAAAGATCCGGTGGCGCGTTTTCGCGCCGCCACGGCGCACCGGCGCTGGGCGACGGAACTACTCACATGGTCTCGCAAACCGACCATCGCCATGGTGAACGGTTACTGCTACGGCGGGGCCTTTGTCTCCTTGGCTGCCTGCGACATCGTCATCGCGGCGGAGAGCGCGACCTTCGGTTTGTCCGAGGTCAACTGGGGGATTATTCCCGGCGGCAACGTCAGCAAAGTGTTCGGCGAAATGGTCGGCTTCCGTAACGCGATGTTTTACGCCATGACCGGCCGCACCATCGACGGCAAGAAAGCCGCCGAGATCGGCATCGCGACCATGGCGGTGCCGGCGGATAAATTGCGCGAGGAAACCGTCACCATCGCCCGCGAACTGATCGCCAAGGCGCCGACGGTGCTGGCCTACACCAAGCACGCGATCCGCGCCGTGCGCGGCATGGATATGGATCAAGCCTACGAGTACTTGGGCGCCAAGAGCATGGCGCTGCGCGCCGCCGACCCGGAAAAGACCCGCGAGCGCGGCATGCGCGAATTTCTCGACGAGAAAAAATACCGGCCAGGATTGGAGCCGGTGAAGCGGCCGAGCGAGGAGAAGTGATCCAGCCGTTCGGCTAACCGACGTTGCTCACAAGAATTAAGGAGGTTGCGAATGAGTCACTTCCGTTCGGTTCTTGTCTCTGTGGCTTCGCTACTTATCGGCATTGCCCAGTTTCCCGTCGCTTCGGCGCAAAGCAAAATCACCATCGGCTACGCCGCCGTCAGCCCGCGCACCACGCCGCTCTATCTGGCCCAGGAGCAGGGGATTTTCGCCAAGTACGGTCTCGATCCCAAGATCGTTCTGGTGCGGGCGGCGGCGTCTTTGGTGGCGCTCTTGGTCTCCGGCGAGATGGAAGTGGGATACACCGGCGGCACATCAGTGTTGGGCGCGGCGGGGCAGGGCTCCTATTTGAAAATTCTCTCATCGATCTCCAGCACGTTGACCCATACCTTGGTCGCCCATCCGAACTTCAAGCGCGCCGAAGAACTGCGCGGTAAGCGCTTCGGTATTCAAAATCCCGGCGGCACCACTTGGATCAATACGATCTTGGCCTTGGAGCATGTCGGTCTGGATTATAAGCGCGACAACATCAACTTGTTGGCCATCGGCGATTCGGTGCTGGTCGGCCAAGCGTTGGAAGCGGGCAGGGTCGATGCAGCAGTGTTGGACGGCGCCCTGGTGCGTCGGCTGCGCGCCAAAGGTTTTACCATCATCGCCGAGCTCCAGCCGGCCAAGATTCCCTTGCTCAGCCAAGCGATCGTGGTGTCGCCGGAGTTTTTGCAAAAGCGCGCCGACATCGCCGAGAAATTGCTCATGACCCTGGTTGAAAGCCTGGCCTATAGCATGGCGCCGGCCAACAAAGCGGTGGTGATCAAAACCATGATGCGGCGCTTTCAGATCAACGATCCGGCGGTGGCCGAAGAGGGCTATCAGGATTATTTGAGCGGTGTCGAGCGCCGGCCGATTCCCCGGGTGGACGGCATGCGCAACGTCAGTCGGCTACTGAGCACGCTCAATCCGAAGATCGCCGGCGTGAAAATTGAAGAGCTGATCGATGGGCGGTTGATTCGCAAGCTCGACGAGAACGGCTTCATTGACAAGATGGCGGCGAATTATGGGCTGAAGTAGGATCGGATTTTTAACCACGAAAAACACGAAAGACACGAAAAAAGATTTTCCGAGTTTCGTGCCTTTCGTGGTTGCATTCTCTTCTCTTCTTCTCGAAATTTGGTTAATCCATAACCCATGTCAAAATCCTTCAGCGGCGAACTGCGCCAGCGTAGCGCGCGCATTTGGCGCGCCATCGACGGCCATCCGTTCTTGAGCGAATTGCATGCCGGCAGCCTGCCGATGAACCGCTTTACCAATTTCATCTTGCAGGACTATGTCTACCTGCTCGACTTCGCCCAGGTGCTCTGTCTGGGCGGCGCCAAGTCGCCCAATCTGGAGATACTCGAACTTTTCTGCCGCCACGCTTTGGGCGCGGTGGAGGTGGAGCGGAGTTTTCACGCTAGCTTCGGCAAGAGCTTGGGATTGACCCGCAAGCAGTTGGACGCGGTGCCCAAGGGGCCGCGCACCCAGGCTTACATCGATCATCTTCAATCGGTCGCCCGCGGTGGCACGCTGGCTGAATTGGTGGCGGCGGTATTGCCTTGTTATTGGATCTACGGCGAGACCGGTAAGCGCTTGTACAAAGGGCGGCCGAGCAAACCGAAAATCTATCGCGAGTGGATCGAAACCTACGCCGGCGAAGCTTTCTGGGCGCCAGTGCGCGAGCAGATTGCGCTGCTCGACCGGCTCGCCGCCAGCGCGAGCGCGGTGGAGAAACGGCGCATGACTGAGTTGTTTATACTTAGTAGCCGCTATGAATATCTTTTCTGGGAGCAGGCCTACCGGCTGGAAAGCTGGCCGGTTTAGGATTTGTTTTGATCATCCGATTGGGCGTGGCGCTGGCGCGCGGCGATCATGTGGACAATGCCGATGGTGAGAATGCCCAACAACAAGTGGCCCGCTTGAACCAGCCAGTGATAGTCGCCGGGAAGCAGGGCCGCTTGATTGATGCCGATATAGATCGTCAACGCGCCGACCAACGTGCCTATCAGCGCCAACACCCTGCTGCCGCCGCGCGCGAACGCCTGGCCGATGGCGACGGTACACATTCCGCTCACCGCCAAGAAGCCCAGCAACATGTGCATGGACAGTAAGCTCGGCGCGGCGCCCAGCCAAATGATCAGTCCTGAGAGCAGTGCGAGAGTGCCGGCCAGGGTGACCAGCGCGGTAGCGTAACGATTTATCATGGCGAAACTAGATTCCTAAAACCCCGCAGCTTGCGGCGGGCATCGATAAATTTGGTCGTGAGCGGGGTTCAAATCCCGCTCACGATACTAAATAGACTTGCGCGCCAGCGATTACAATTAGCTACGCCGGTGATGGGCTGATTCACCCTGACAAAACTTGCCTGTAGCGCCATTGCTACGGCATGATCCTTCCTATAGAGTATTCTTCAGTCATGTCTCGATCCTATTGGCGCGCAAGAGGTCGAAGACCGGGAACCCGCAGTTCTTAAGACATGACCCACGGCGAGTAATTCGCCGTACTTTCCCCGGTCTTGCAACCCCTCCCTCTTCCAATATCCGCGGATTTCAATCATCCGCTTGCGGAGGGAGTAATATGCATCCAATCGTTATTGTCTTGATACCGTTAGTGTTGATCGTCGCCGGCATGGTGCTGAACAGCATCGGTCTATCCTTCGATCAACCGCCCAGCTCCGCCGAGCAGGATCCTACCAAGCGCCTGACCATCGAACGAGACACTTTCCGCCAGTTTTTCGATCGCCAGCGCAAAACGGTCCTGACCCGACAGCAGCGCAACGGGCAGTACTGTTGGTTGTTGCTGATCGCCACCATCGGCTCATTTATCTGGCTGTACAATTACACCGTCGATAAGACCGTGGGCTTGAACCGGATCGCCGCTTTGCAGACTTTGGGCGCGCAAGAGGTGAAGGATCTGATTCTTTCCGTGACTCTGATCGACGGCAGCAATGTTAAGTACATCATCAAGATGCCGGCCGCCGAGCAGAAGGCCGATCCTAAGGCCAAGGAAGGCATCTCGACCGAAAAGGTTTCCTCCTGGGAGATGGAAAAGCTCACCACCGCATTGAGCATCGGCGATAACGCGTTACCGTTAGGCATCGCGCTGAAAATTGCCAATTAAGTTTCTTCCCGGCGCGGTGACGGCCCGCGAAGGGCGCTTTTCAGTGATGGCGGCAGGTGCGGTTCGCCGCAGCCTTGGTGTGCGCCCGCCAAGCGCGAAGGGAGCCAGGAAATGATCGAAGAAACCAAGCCCCTGTTCGTCGGCATCAAGATATCGAAAGCGTTGCAAAACGATCTCGATAGTCCGGCGCCAGGAACGAAACATTATTTCGAAGCGAGCGACAATAAGGACTATCTCCAGATTGTCGACCGGGGCGAAGATAAGTTCATCGGCCGTTACATCAAGAGCGGCTATCCGGCGGTGGGCTTGGCCGACGTCAGCCGCAATATTTGCAGCATCGTCAAACTGATCGCCCGTGGCCGGCGCATCGAGGAGAACGACGTGCATATTTACTCGTCGTGAACGGCGACAAGATGTTGTTAAGTTTTAATCTAATATTCCCCGCTGCTTGCGGCGGGCACAATTAAATGGGGTTTCCAAAGGGGGCGAGCATCCCCTTTGGTCGCGAGCGGGGTTCATACCCCGATCGCGAAATGCCAGGTTGATTGAACCGGAGTTCTCAGTAGCCGTTAAGCACAATATTTGAAGAGAGGTATTTATGGAAGATAAGCATGTGGTGATCAGTCTGCGCGACGGCACAGTGGTGCGCCATAAGAACAAAGGCTACGAGGGCAAGATCGAAGGCACCACGGCGATCAAAGCTTGCTTCACCCGGGGCGGCATGCTCCTGGATGCGCCCATGGCTAAGGATGCCTTTCAGTACCGGGTCGTGGTCACCGGCGAAAAGGCCCGCTGCATCGCCCCCGCCGAGGATCTAGAAATCCTCGATGCCACCAGCGGCATCGTCTGCATACGCTGCGAAAAACTTTTTAACACCAAGCCCGGCTTGGTCGGTAAACCGGGCGGGCGCTGTGCTTGTGGTAGTTGGATTTGCCCCAGCTGCCAGGGCTGTCGCGTCGACGTGCCGGGTGAAGACAAGAAGAAAGCCTGCCTCAACCAGCGCAAGCGTTTCCTGCGTAAGACTGCCGCCGCTCTTAAGAAATAGCGGGCTGACAATCTGATCGGTTGATCCGTCGGTCTAATTTTCCTGTTTAGCGTAATCGCAGCGAGGGCAGGTGGCGCCGACTAGCATGGGCCAATCGCAGTCCTTGCAGTTCTCCACCGGCTCGCCGAGCATGCCGCGCACCAGCGAGCCGCAACGCCGGCCGCCGCAGGGACCGGTACCGACGCCGGTGCGTTTGCCGACCTGTTCGAAGGTCTTCGCCCCGGCTTGAATCGCCTTGATCACGGCACCGCGGCGAATCTTGTTGCAGATGCAGGCCGGTTTGAAATTGTCGATGACCGCTTGTTGGCGGGCTTTTAGTTCTTGCTCGTCGATGGCGTGTTACCTCGCCTTTGCTAGTTATAAACCGCAGCTTAGCACAAATCTCGGCGAAACTAAGCCAGTTCGCGATTCATCGGATTGGGGATTAACCACGAAAAACACGAAATACACAAAAAATGAATTGCCGACTTTCGTGCCTTTCGTGTTTTTCGTGGTTAAATCCGATTCCGAAACATTCCTACCGTCTGTGTTCTCTGTGCCCACTGTGGTGAGTGAATCTTCCGTTTTTAGAAACCTAATGCCTACCGATAACCAGCGACGATGTCAGCGGTGCCGGTAAATCGATGCGCTCGACGCCGCTCAGTCCCGCTTGTGTCATCCAACTAGCGATCTCGGCGAAGCTGTAGCAGCGTCCGCCGTCGGTGGTAAGTAGCATGAGCAGGCTGAAGATCGCCCCCACCGGCGGCGCGGTGCGGCTGTCGTCGAGGATAGGGTCCTTGACGATCAAGCGCCCGCCGGGATTTAGATTCGCCGCCAGTTTGCCTATCAACGCGCCGTTGCACGCAAACTTCTCGCCGTGAATGATGTTCGATAACAAGATCGCGTCGAATTTCCCTGGGATCGGATCGCTGCGGTAGTCCGCTGGGTAGAGCGCAATCCGCTCGCTTAGCTTAGCGTCGGTGATGAAGCGCTCAGTTATTTTCAACGTTCCTGGCAGATCGACGATGGTGGCGCGTAGCTCTGGGAAGCGCTGGCAGAGCGTGATCGGATAGGTGGCCGGACCGGAGCCGACGTCGAGCAGGGTGGCGACATGGGACCAGTCGATAGCGCCGGCCAACACAGCGCCGTCGCCGCGCGCTTTGACCAAGAAATCCATGGCGGTGATAAATACTTCGGTCTCGCCAGTATCCGCTTGATACATGTTGGGCGGACGGGTTGGCTGGCCGGTGCGAATTGCCTCGGGAAGTTTTTCCCACGCCTTCCAGAGCATGGCGTCGAAGCCGATCATGCCGCCGACATAATGAGCTGAACTGCGCCGGAGATGTTTGTACGCGATTTCAGTCAGAAAAAACTCTTCGCCGCGCTTGTCCAACAGCTTCATGGCGGCGAGCGCGTTCAATATCAGTTCCAAAGCCGGCTCATTGAGTTGCAACTGGCTGCCGATGGCGGATGCCGAACGTGAATGGCTTTCGAGGGCGTCGAAGATTTTCAGTTCGACGGCGCTTTGGACGATGCGCGCTTCGACATGGCCGCTGGAGAGCGCCATCAGTTGGGAGAAGTCCATGGCGCACTGGGCTCAGAGTTTTTCGACGATGCGATAGCTGCGGCTTTTCGGTTTGAGCGGCGCGACGATGCCGTTTTTCATCATCAAACGAATGTCACGGTAGGCGGTGTCACGGTCGACCTCGGCGATCCGTTCGTATTCCGTGGTCGAAAAGGTCTTGCCATGGCAATAGGCGTAGGCGAGCAGGCGGCGCTGGCGCATGTTGACCTGACGGTTGGCGAACTGGTTCAACCACAACAGCGTCGCTTCGTCGTACACCGGCGCGTTGCGCAGGGTGACCGTGAAGACAAAGCCTTCGGCGGAGAGCTCCGGCGGATGGAGGCCGTAGGTTTCCATCTCTTGATAAATCCGCGGCACGCCTTCGCCCATCTCGCGCAGAAAGCCCAGATCGGCGAGCACCCGGACGATTAATGGATTGCGAGAGAAGTGAATGCTTCTTTGCAGGCGCAATTGTTCGAGGGTCACCGGCGGCGGCGGCAGGCCGGGGCTGCGCACGCTGATATGATCGTCGAACATCCAGACTTCCACCGGCGCGCCGGCGAGCGAATAATCGCGGTGCGCCACCGCGTTGACCAGCGCTTCCTGCCAGGCGAAGGTCGGGTACTCCAAACGCTCGCGGAAAAACAGATCGTGCAGAATGGTGCGCTCGCGAATCTGTTCCTTGATCCGTCCCACCGCTTCGTCGATCAAGCGCACCAGCGGCGCTTCGAAGCGCATGCGCTTGATCACGTTGAGCGACGCGCCATGCTGGCGCTCGTTGCCGTCGTACTTGACGAAATCGATGCCGGCGCGCGGGTGCCAGCGGCTCGGGTCCTTGGCGAACAGTAACAGCGCCGCCATGTTGGGGCAGGGGATGGCGCGCGAGTTATCGAGCAGATGATAGGTTTGATTGAGCACCTGCTGGGGATCTTGACCGGGATGGAGCTTGTTGACGAATTGGGTCACCAGATCGAGATCGAGATCGTACCAAGTGGCGTTGAGGGTTTGCTGGCGTTCGTAAAAAACATTGCGCTTGGCTTCCTTGAGCGAATGGATTTGCTCGGCGGGCAGCGCCGGGGTCTCGGCGGCGACCCGGTAATAGGAGCGGCCGCCGGCGATGCGGTGGATCTCCATGCTCGAAGCGACTTCAAACTTGAGCAGCTGGAGATTACCCAGGTGAATTTTTTCACAAGCCGGCGAGAGCTGCGGGCGTAGCAAATTCTGCGGCGCCTGGAGCAGAGTCTGCAGCTCATCGCCGCTATGCGGCACGCCGGTGACGCTCTTGTCCGGCTCGACGCCGACCAGCACGGTGCCGCCGTCGGCATTGGCCATGCCGGAGAGCACGCGCACCAGTTCCCGCGCCAGTTCTTCCTCGCGTTTCTTTTGCCCGGTGCTGCGGCGATACTCGAAGGCGCTGATAAATTCGAGGAATTGGCCGCGCTCCTGTTTGAGCAGAAGTCCGATTTCGTCAGCTTGCATGTTTCTAAACAGTAAGGAGTCAGTAGTAAGGAGTCAGGAGAAGAAGATTTCGGATCCGAATCTCCTTATTACTTACTCCTCACTCCTTACTTAATCCCCCAGCATTGAGTTTAACGATCTCCAAAACCATTTGCGCCGAGAGGTAGAGATCCTTCAGATCGAGCCATTCGTTGACCGTGTGGATCTCGCGCATGCCGGTGCCGAGGTTGGCCACCACCAGCCCTTTTTGATTGAGCACATTGGCGTCGCAGCCGCCGCCGGTGGCGCGGGTTTTGACATCAAGATTGAGGTTGCGCGCCGCCGCATGGACCAACTGGACGATGGGCGCGCTCTCGGGCACGTCCATGCGGTCGTAGTCGCGCTCGATCTTGGCCTCGACCCGCGCCTGGTGATGTTTGCCATCGAGGTCTAAATAATATTTCGCCGCCGCGTCTTCCAGGCAGCGCTGCATATGTTCGGTCTGCTGTTTGAGCTTGTCCGAGTCATGGCTGCGTGCCTCGCCCTTGAGGATCACTTGATTGGGCACGATGTTGACCGCCATGCCGCCCTCGACCACGCCGATGTTGGCGGTGGTCTCATGATCGATGCGGCCGAGCTTCATGTTGGCGATGCCCTCGGCGGCGACTTTGATGGCGTTGATGCCCTTCTCCGGGCAGACCCCGGCGTGGGCTTCTAGTCCGTGAATGCGAAACTCCATGCGGTTGGCCGCCGGCGCCTTGGTGAACAAAAAGCCCACCGAATCGCTGTCGAGCACCAGGCCGGTGCGTGCCCGCAGGCTATTGATGTCCAGGCACTTGGCGCCGATCAGACCGGCCTCTTCGCAGATGGTAAAAATCACATCGATGGCCGAGCAGGGTAGGTTGTTTTCTTTCACTACGCGCAACACTTCACAGATGATCGCCACGCCGCTCTTGTCGTCGCCGCCAAGTACCGTGGTGCCGTCGGTGCGCAGGACATCGCCGTCGAGGATCGGTTTGATGCCTTCGCCCGGCACCACCGTGTCCATGTGCGCCGAGAGCAGTAGGGCTGGAGCGTCGTTCGAATTACCGCGAAACTTGGCGATCAGATTACCGACATTGCCGCCGACCATTTCGCCGGCGTTATCGATAGACACGTCGGCGCCCAGTTCTTCGAGCTCGCGTTTGAGCCGCATGGCGACGTCATACTCGCGGCGCGACAGGCTGTCGATCTTGATTAGTTCGATGAGAAAGTTTTTCAACCGTTCTTGATTAATCACACTGGACTCCTCCGCTATAGTGGCGGGGAAAGACACGCACAGATTTGTCTGGTGCCGTGCTGCCGATGCGGGTTCAATCTGCCATAGTTCGGGGACCAAAGCCAAGCCGCTAGCGAGGGATTTTACCGTAGAAGTTTCCGCGCATCAGCTGCCATCTTCGATGCGCTTGATGAGATGGGTATATAGCAGTTTGGCGATGATCGACGTCAATTGCGTGTCGCCGCCCCAACGGAAATTCGCGTCGGACTTGGGCACGGCGACATCAAATCCAATTCTTGAATCTAATATTCCCCGCTGCTTGCGGCGGGCGCAACTAAATGGGGTTTCCAAAGGGGGCGAGCATCCCCTTTGGTCGCGAGCGGGGTTCATACCCCGATCGCGAAATGCTAGGTTGATTCGAATCGTGCCTAGGCCACCTTCGCAAAACTTTCGCTCACTTCGTTCTCAAAGGCGAGCAGTTTTTTGACGCTCGGGCGCTCCAGCATGCGCTTGAAATGGGCCGTGACGTTGGGGAAATCGGCGATGCTCACTTCTAACTGGGTAGCGCGCCGGCAGCACCAAAAGAAATGCGCGTCGGGGGCGGTGAAGTGGTCGAAGAAGTAGTCACGTTCGGCGAGCATTTCGTCGGCGATCCCGAAGCTCTCGAACAGCACTTCGGTGGCGAACTTGACCACGCTGGCGGCTGAACCCTCGGTCTCGCACACTTTGGACGGGTTGTTGATCCTGCTTAGATACGGGTGAATACCGCTGGCGCACCAGGCGTGCAGCGAGATCGCCTTCAACTCATCCCAGGGATCGCTGGGCAGAAGCTTGGCGGCGGGAAAAGTGCGATGGACCCATTGATGGATGGCGACGTTCTCGGTGAGGATCTTGCCGTCGACCACCAACGCCGGCACCTTGTGCTTGGGATTGATCTTTAGGAACTCGGGCGAAAAGTTTTGCCGCTTGCGGAAATTGAGCGGCCTGGCCTCGAAGTTAGCGCCCGCTTCGGTGAGCGTGACATAGGGCGCCAGCGCGCAGGTATTGGGGGAATAATACAGAGTGATTTCCATTGGCGTCTCCTGTGAATCGAACCCTGTGTTGTCGAGGGTGAGTGAGGTTATTGAGAAATGGCAAATGCCCGGCGGCCGCTAGACAACTGCTTACCTAGCTCTGGGTCGCCAGCGCCGGCTCGTCTGACCGCGAGCCGGCGCTGCTAATCGATTGTTTACTGCACCGGGGTGGGCACAGGAATGTTGTACAACTTTGCGACGTTGTCGCGCACCAATTTGGCGCGCACGTCGGCGGGCAGAGTGCCGAGATCGCGGGCGATGATGTCGCGGGATTTCGGCCAGGTCGAGTTGCCGTGCGGAAAATCATTGGACCACATGCAGTTGTCCTGGCCCCACCAGGTGAGCGTGTGGCCGCCGACGGCGTCGTTGAAGAAGGTGGTATAGATCTGGCCGTGGAAATATTCGCTCGGCAATTTCTTGATCGCCAGACCGGCGCGATTGGCGCCGTGGCGTTTGAAGTAATAGTCCCACTGCTCCAAGACGAACGGGATCCAGCCCAGTTCGTTTTCAACCAGAACGATTTTCAGTTTGGGGAAACGTTCGAGCACGCCGGAATAGATCAGGTCGTACAGGCTGTCGACCGACTGAAATAATTTCATGTTGACGCTGTTGTGCTCGGCGGTCATGCCGGTGGGGGTGTCGCCCTGGCCGAAGGAGCGACTAAGGCTGTAGCCAAAACCGCTCAGGATATGCAGGTTGACCGGCATGTTGAGATCCTGGGAGGCGGCCCAAAACTTGTCGTAGTGGGGCGACGAGAACGGCAGCTTGGGGTCCGGCACCTGCCAGATCACCGAGCCGCGCATGCCGGTCTTGCGGCAGCGCTCCATCTCCTTCACCGCGCCGTCGATGTCGTACATGGATAGCATCGCGATGCCGATCAATCGGTCGGGCGCGACGCTGCAATAGTCGATCAGCCAATCGTTGTAGACCCGCGCGCAGGCGGCCTCCAAGTCGTGATCGCCCAGGCTCAGGCACTTGAGGCCGTGGGTGGCGTAGAGCACTTCAGCGCTGACGCCGTCGGCGGCCATCTCGGCGACCCGCTTGTTCTTGTCCTGGGCGCCGCCCGGGGTGTCGTTGGGCCGTTGGCCGCCGAAGTCCGGCGCCCGGTCCTGAAATTGTTTCGGTAGTTGTTTTTGCCACAATCCCGCCGGCTCGATGACATGGGAGTCCGACGAGATCAGCACTTCGCTAATGGTGACATTGTTTTCATTGCCGTAGGTTCGTTCGAGTATGCCCATAAATTTGGCTCCTTTGCCGCTAGTTCTTGTCTTTTCAATAGCTCACTAGCAGGGCGGAGTGCAAGTCAATGGATAATGGATAATTGACAATGGATAATGGGGGGAGGCTCGCTTCGCATCGCTCTCTTCGGATCGCCTTGGCGGTGTTGTTTGAACGATGGGCGGCGTGGTAGGAAGCCAATGAAACGCTTTATCGGATGGAGCTTCTCCATCAAGGCGGGTACATTGACGCGGAATGCTTCAACTCGATCGACGCCGATAGTAAGGAACTGATCAAACTGCCAACCGCTATCGTAGAGACGGCAAAACTCGCAAAACGCTCCGCCTAATTATCCATTATCAATTATCCATTATGCCAAAATCGTTACGCACTTTTCTCGAAGATTTTCGCCGGCAATACCCGAGCGAGGTCGTTAGTATCGCCAACTCCGTGAACCCGCTGACCTACGACATCACTGCTATCGTCAAGCAGTTGGGAGCGCTGAAGAAATTCCCGGTGCTGGTCTTCGAGCGTCCGCTCAACGCCCATGGCCGGGCGACCGACATGAAAGTTGTCATGAGCGCGGAGAATTCGCAGAGGAAGATTCAAGTGGCTTTGGGGTTGCCGGCGGTCATGGATCGCGCCGAGATGGCGCGGGAATGTTTGCGCCGGGAGGCGGGGAAGATCGGGCCGGTGATCGTTAGCCGAGATGCGGCGCCGGTGAAGGAGATTGTTCAAACCGGCGACGCCGTCGATCTCTACGAGCTACCGCTGCTCAAACATCACGAGATGGACGGCGGGCCTTATATCGATCTGTCGAGCGTCGCCCGGGATCGCAGTTCTGGCGTTTACAATTGCTCCTATCACCGCATGGAGGTGAAGGATCGCAATCACACCGGCTTCCTGATGACGCTGCAACATATGTGGCGCGTCTTTCGCGGCCACGAAGAGGCCGGCGAGGAGTGTCCGGTGGCTACCGTGATCGGCCACCATCCGGCCTATCAGATGGGTGCTTGCTACGGCGGCAAGTTCGAGATCAGCGAGTACGATATCATCGGCGGCTACATGCAGGAGCCGCTGCGGCTGACGCCTTCCGAGACCTGGGGCGAGCGCTTACTCGTGCCGGCGGACGCCGAGATCGTCATCGAAGGCGCTTTGCTCCCCGGCAAGCGCATGGTCGAGGGACCGTTCGGCGAGGTGAACGGCTATCTTGGCGTGCAAGGCTACCAGCAGTCGGCGCACTATGAAGTCCGCGCCATCACCCGGCGCAAAGGCGCGCTGCACACATCGATCCTCACACCGGAAGGGGACAAGCCATGGATGGATTTGGCCCGGGAAGGCGCCTACCTGCGGCGCGCTCGCGAGGCGGTGCCCAATGTCGTGGCGGTGTGCACCAGCGGGCGGCACGCGCTGCTCAACGTTTTCATCTCGATGAAAAAAATGTCCGAAGGCGATCCCGGACGCGCCGCCGCCGCGGTGCTGACCTGGGACTGGTGCAAGAACGTGTTTGTCTTCGACGAAGACATCGACGTCTACAATCCCACGGAAATCCTCTGGGCCGTCGCCACCCGGGTCCAGCCGCACCTGCAAGTGTCGATCATCAAGGAGATCATGCGTGGCAGCTTGATCGATCCATCCATGGTCACCCCGCGCAAGACTTCGGCGATGATCGTCGATGCGACCAAACCGTTGGACCGTCCGTTCTCGCCGGTGTCGAAATGCCCCGACGGCGCCATGGCGAGGATAAAGTTAGAAGACTTCGTGCCGGGCGAAGTCTTGCAGCATATTCCCATCGACCGGACGACCTATTGGGCGTAATTGCTAGGATAAGTTCAAGCCGTTCAATACGCTCCAGTCGTTCAAGCTGTCTGGGAAGTTCCTTCTCTCAGCGTCGGAAAGCGACTTGACTGGCTTGAACTTTTGAACCTTTGAACCAATAGTACTTCCCATGTCCGGCATCTTCATCAGCTATCGGCGCGACGACAGCGCGGCGAACGCGGGACGGTTATGCGACCGTTTGGGCGCGGAGTTCGGCGCCGACCAAGTTTTCATGGATGTCGACGACATCCCGCCAGGCGCCGACTTTAGCGCCCATATCAGCGCTAAGATTGGCGCCTGTGACGCGCTCCTCGCGGTGATCGGCAAACAGTGGCTCAGCGCGCGACTCAACGATCCAAACGATCTGGTCAGCCGAGAAATCGCCCTGGCGTTGCAGCGCGGTCTCTTGGTCATCCCAATTTTAGTCGGAGGCGCGGTCATGCCAAAAGCTGCGGATCTGCGCAGTGATCTGAAACCACTGGCGCAGCGCAATGCGGTGACCGTCAGCGATCAGGATTTTCACGGCGATACGGTCAAGCTGATCAAAACCCTTCGAGCCTTACCTAGCCTGCGCAAGCAAACCGCGCCGCCCAAAGGCGATTGGCGCGGCGAAATGCGCCAGCACTTGCAGCGCCGGCTGATCTGGAAGATCCCATTGATACTCGTGCTCGTCGGTTTCGCCGTCTGGTGGCAGGTGCGCCAGCAGGCAGTGCTTACGCCCGCGCCGACAGTCACGCCCAGCGGTGCCGCGTTCGCCGCCAAACTCGCTGGCCGCTGGCGCGGCGAGATCACCTATCCATGGGGCGCCAAGTATCAAGAAGAGTTTTTCTTCACGGCCGAAGGCAATGCGCTCTACGGCACCGCGTCGTTCATCGGCATCAAGCGCGGCGTCGAAGAGGGACGAATTGTGGGTGAGACGATCCTGTTCAAGGTGAGCTTCGAAGAAACATCCAGTAGCGGCATCAGGATCGGAACTAATCGCTACGAAGGCCAATTCAGCGGCGACAATTTAGTAATCAAGTTCTTCGATCAGGCGGGGAGTGCTCCGGTGGAGTTGAAGCTGACTCGGCAAAACGACGTGGAAACCGTTGCACCAGCAAAACCTTGAGCCGGTTCCGCGCTTCCCTTGACCCTCCAGTGACCAGCCGATATTCTCCGGACACCCACCATGGACCAAGAAATCATCGCGCGCTTGATAAACCGCATCACCGCCGCCGGCCTCGACGCCATCGTCGCTCTGTCGCCGGAAAATGTCACCTATGTGTCCGGTTTCGTCGTGCCGTCGCAGTCGCTGATGCGCTGGCGCCATGCGGCTTGTATCGTTACCTCGGATGGGAAGATTTCCATGGTTGCCATCGACATGGAGGCGACGACGGTCAAAGCCCATGCTGGCATCGACGATTTGCGCATCTATCGGGAATTTAGCGACGATCCGATGGATAAGTTGGCTGAAGCGGTGAAAGACTTAAAGCTCGATCATGGCAAGGTTGCCATCGAGATGGAGTTTCTGCCGGCTAAGGATTTCGCCACGCTGCAAAAGAATCTGCCGAATGTGAACTGGTCGGCGGCCGACCCGATATTTAACAAGGCGCGCCAGATCAAGACGGCGGGGGAGCTGGCTTTGCTCCGCTCGCTCAGCAAGCTCACCGACAACGCCATCGGCACGGCGCTCCGTTCGGCCAAGATCGGCATGAGCGAGATGGAGCTGGCTGGCACGTTGCTGACAACGTTGTTCGCCGGCGGCGCTGAGAGCTACAAGCTGATGATCATCGCTTCGGGCGAGCGCAGCGAGTTTCCCAATGTCGGACCGAGTGCGCGCAAGTTGCAGCATGGCGATATCATCCGCATGGAGATTTTCGGCCAGAAGAGCGGTTATTTGACCGGCGTCTGCCGTACCGCGGTGGTCGGCGACGCGACGGCGGAGCAGTATAAGATTTGGTCCAATCTGATCGAATGCAAATATCTGGTGTTGGAGTTAATCAAGCCGGGGGCGAGCTGCCCGGAGATCTATCGCAAGTTTCTCGAAAAGTTCGGCCAGCTGGGTTTCGATCCGATCAGCTTCGTCGCTCATGGCATCGGCCTGCATCTGCACGAAGAGCCCTACATGGGACGTTACGGCAACGAGATTGTCGAAGCCGGGATGGTCGGCGCCTTCGAGCCGTTGGTTTACATCCCCGGGCGCTTCGGCATGCAGAATAAAGATATGTTTTGCGTCACTGACAAGGGCTGCGAGCTGCTGTCCGATGTGACGCCGACCGATACGTTGTTGAGAGTTGCTTAGAAAAATTAGGTTCGAGAGATAATCGCGCCAAGCACGCAAAGAACGCCAAGACAATCGGTCAATAATTTTTTGCTTGGCGAGTTTGGCGGTCTTTGCGCGTGAAACACACATTCATGAAAATCACCAAGATTGAAACCATCCCGATTCGCCTGCCGACCCGCCGCGTGCATCAATGGAATAGTCTGACCACACCCATCGGCGTCTACGTCATCATCAAGCTTTACACCGACGAAGGTTTGATCGGACTCGGTGAGGCGCCGGTGTTGAAGGACTGGGGCGGCGACCATGGCAAGTATTTCGGCGAGACGCCACAGACCACGGCGCATATCATCGGCGACATTCTGGCGCCGGCCTTGGCCGGACAGGATCCCAGCCGTTTTGAATGGATTCACAGCCTGATGGACAAGGCGGTGAAAGGTTATCCCTACTGCAAAGCCGCCATCGATGCGGCGCTCTACGATGTCGTCGGCAAGCATTTGAACGTTCCCGCATACCAATTGCTTGGCGGTTTGTTTCGCGAGCGTATTCCCATCGCTCATAGTTTGGGGTTGATGGAAATTCAGAAAGCGGTGGACGAAGCGCTGCAAGCCAAAGCCGAAGGCGTGAAAACCATCAAGCTAAAAGGCGGCGTCGAACAAAAGCGCGATGTCGAATTGGTCCGGCAGATTCGCCAAGCCATCGGCCCGGATCTAAATATCTGCGTTGACGCCAACCAAGGTTATCCGACAGCCAAAGCCGCGGTGAAGATCATTAGGGAGATGGAAATATATAATCTGCTCTACATGGAACAGCCGGTGGAAGGCATCGATCAAATGGCCGAGGTAACGCGCCGGGTCGACACGCCGATCATGGCCGACGAGAGCGCCTGGACGGCCCAGGACGTGATTGAAATCATCCAGAAGAAAGCCGCCGATGTGATCTCGATCTACACCACCAAGCCGGGCGGCATGTTCAAAGGCAAAAAAGTCGCGGCGGTGGCCGAAGCGGCGGGCATGAAGTGCAACGTCAATGGCTCCGTGGAGACCGGTGTCGGCAATGCCGCCAACATTCATCTCGCCGCGTCTACCGGCGTAGTGACCTATGGCTGCGTCGTGCCGGTGTCGACGCCCAAGGGCCAGGGCAGCGGCGGCATCGCCGGGATTTATTATTCGGACGATATCATCACCGAAGCCTTCGAATACGCCGACGGCGATGTCATCGTGTCGTCGAAGCCAGGGCTGGGGATTGAGCTGGATGAAGATAAGATGAAGCACTATCGGATCGATTAGACTGCCGCGTCTTCGAATGATTCATTCCCTCGCGATACTTACGGCAGGCACTTCCGTCATACCGGCGCAGGCCGGTATCCAGCCGGGGCTGGGTGGGGAAGACCGAACCTGGATTCCCGCTTGCGCGGGAATGACGGATGAACCAGTCCGGCTGCTATTCTCCCAAGCTGAATCGATATGACCATCAAGAAAATCGCTATCCTCGGCGCCGGCAACGGCGGCTGCGCCGCCGCCGCCGATTTGACGCTGCGCGGTTTTCAAGTGCGATTGTTCTCGCGCTCGGAAAGCACCACGGTCAAACTCGGCAAGCTGGGCGAGATCGAGTTGGTTGAGAATGGCGTGACTAAGAAAGCCGCGCCGTTTTTTTTGAGCCCGCATTTGCCGCCGGTGGTCCAAGGCGTCGATCTAATCGTCGTCACCACGCCGGCGGTGGGGCATGAGTACTTGGCCGAGGGCATCGCCAACTACCTCACCGACGGGCAAAAAATCCTCCTCAATCCCGGCCACACCGGCGGCGCGCTGCACTTCGCCAACGCTTTGCGCCAGGCCGGCTGTAAAGCGGATGTGCAGCTGTGCGAGACGGTGACGCTGACTTATATCTGTCGCATGCCGCAGTTTGGGCGGGTCGAAGTCTACCGGCGCACGACTAACCTGCGCTGGGCGGCATTTCCGGGCAAGCACACGGCTGCATTGGTCGGGGAAATTCAAACCGTCTTCCCCAATGTTGTAGCTGCCGCCAACGTGATGGAAACCGGTTTCTGTAATATCAATGCGATCATGCATCCGGCCGGCATGCTCGGCAACGTCGGTTGGATCGAGAAATCCGGCGGCGACTTTCTCTACTACCGCGAAGGGATCACGCCGGCGATCGGCGCGTGGATCGATGCCGTGGACCAGGAACGGCTAGCAATCGTCCGGCGGTTGGGCCTGCCGGCGCTGCGCTTCGTCGACATTTTTCATCAGGCGGGACTGACGACCGCGGAGGCCCGCGATACCGGTTCGGCATATGAGGCGATTCACAACAGCGAGCCCAACTTCACGATCAAAGCGCCGCCGGCGCTCGATCACCGCTACATCCGCGAAGATGTCGGTTACGGTTTGGTGCCGATGGCGGAGATCGGTAAATTGTTGGGCGTACATACCCCGGTGATGGATGCGCTGATCAAACTTGCTTCGACCGCCTTGGGCGTAGATTTTCGTAACGAAGGTTTGACACTGGGGAAGATGGGATTGGCGGGAGTCGCCGCCGAACGATTGCCGGCAATTCTTGCCGATGGTTTCTAGGAGACTTTATGAGAGTTGGGCTTTGCTTCGATGGCTTCTATTCGATTCAGGAGATGATCGAGCTGGCGCGGTTGGCCGATGACATCGGTATGGACTCGATCTGGATGTCGGATCATCTTTGTTTCCGCGATTCCATGACCACCGCCATGGCGCTTCTGGCTTCGACCAAGCAGATCAAAGTCGCGGCGGCGCCGGCGAGCCCGTACTCGCGCAACCCGATCATCACCGCCATGGCGCTCGCCACCATGGATGAGTTCGCGCCCGGTCGGGTCATCGGCAGCCCGGGCACGGGCAACGCCGCGGCGCTCAAGGAAGCCGGCATGGAGTCGCCCCATCCGCTGCAAACCATGCGCGAGTATGTCGAGATCCTGCGCCGCTATTTGAAAGGCGATACGGTCAGCTATCAAGGCAAGATGTTTCACATCAACGGCGCCAAGATGGGTTTTGTGCCGGCGGCGCCGATCAAGATGTATATCACCGCGGTGCGCTCGCGCATGCTGCAATTGGGCGGCGAGATCGGCGACGGTGTCTTGCTGTCGGCGGGCTGCGCGCCAGGTTATATCCGTAAGTGCGCCGACGATATCGCGGTCGGCGCGGCCAAGGGCGGCAAGCCGGCGCAGCATGTGGAAGTCGCCGGCTTTGTCACCGCCGCGGTTGCCGATAGCGCCAAGGAAGCCATCGAAGCCAACAAGCATTTTCTCGCCTACATCTTTCGCAACGTGCACCATGCCGAGAACATCCGTCTGGGCGGCGGCAAAGTCGATCAAGATGGGCTCGCGGCGGCGGTGGGCAAGCGAGATTGGGAAGCGGCCAAGAAATTTATCAGCGACGAAGTGGTCTTCGCTCACTCGGTGGCCGGGACGCCGGGCGACTGCGCCAAGCAGCTCGACGCCTTCACCAAGGGCGGCTTGGGTTTGCCGATCATCCTGCCCACCGGCACTCAGGAGGGGCGCATGCGGGTGGTGCGCATGGCAAGGGAAGTTATCGGATAAATTGATAATGGAGAATGGAGAATTGAAAATTGATAATGTTTTCGGATTGGGATTAAGAGGAGAGGGATGAATTTTATGTCGGCGATAAATACGCGCAAGTTAGCGGTGCTTTCGTTGTTCTTTCTATTTGCCAGCTCTCAATCGCTGCCAGCGCAGCAAGTCAGCTTGGAGGCGGCGAAGAAGGAAGGTAAAGTTTTTGTCTACGGCACGATCATTCCCCAGGTGATGAAACTGATCGAAGCCGGCTTTGAAGCCAAGTACGGCGTCAATATCGAATACTGGCGCGGCGACGCGACCAAGGTGGTCGACCGCATGTTGACCGAGTGGCGCGCCGGCAAGCCGGGTTTCGACATGGTGATCGGCGCGCGTGGGCCGTTGTCGTTGGCCAAGGCCGATGGCGTCTACGCCAAGTTCACGCCCGCCAGCGCGGCTAATTTTCCCGCCAAGTTCCGTGACAAGGATGGCCAGCTCACCGCCTGGCGCATCACGCCGGTGGGGATTCTGGTCAATACCGAGCTCGTGAAACCCGCTGACATGCCGAAGAGTTTGGACGATTTATTAGACCCCAAATGGCAGGGCAAGATCAGCATGCCCGATCCGTCACGCCACGCCAGCACGGCGACGTTTTTGTGGAACCTGCAAAAGCTCAAGGGCGACAAATGGCTCGACTTCGTGCGCGCCCTGGCGAAACAGAGGCCGCTGTTGGTGGAGTCATATTCCTCAGTCCCCAACGCCATCGTCCGTGGCGAGGCTGCGCTGGGCATTTCCTACATTCAATACGTGCCCCAGACCAAAGGGCCCATCGGCTTCGCGCCGATCGATCAAGTGTTCGCCGATCCGAGCGATGCGGCGATTAGCGCCAAAGCGGTCAATCCCAATGCGGCGCGCTTTTTGATCGATTACCTCTGTTCCCCCGAGGGTCAAAAGAAGGTCGCCGAGACCCATGAGTTCGTGCTCTCGCCGGGCGTTTACCCGGCGATCAAGGGCGCCGAGCGGATCATGGCTAACCTGCAACTCTTGGAAGATCCGAGCAGCGAGCAGTTGCAAAAGCTGCTGAGCGACTTCCGCCAACTGTTCGTCGCCAAGTAACCTGGCGCCGTCGACTTACTTGACTTAAGCGGGGCGCGTCGGTACTTTTTGTTCGCTCTAACCGGAGGATACGATGAAGCGTTTTGCGACACTCTTAGCTCTGCTGGCCGGTCTCACTTTCCACGGCGCGCCGTCCTGGGCGCAGCCGGCCAATGTCGACGCCGCCAAGAAGGAAGGCAAGGTGGTGGTCTACGGTTCCGTCGTGCCCCAGGCGATGGACGGGCTACACCAGGCGTTCAAAAAGAAATACGGCATCGACGTCGACTACTGGCGCGGCTCTTCGACCCAGGTGTCCGAGCGCGCCTTGACCGAATGGCGCGCCGGCAAGCCGGGCTTCGACATCGCCGAGGGTAATCGCGGCGTGCAGCTGATCATGAAAAACGAGGGCTTGTTTCAAAAATTCGTGCCGCCCAACTCGGACAAGTTCCCCGCCCAGTACAAAGAGAAAGACGGCATGATCACCCCCTGGCGGGTGCTGCCGATCAGCATTCTTTACAATACCGAGATGGTCAAGCCGGCCGATCTGCCGAAGACCTTCGACGATTTGTTGAATCCCAAATGGAGCGGCAAGATTTCCATTCCCGATCCGACCCGCCATACCACCACGGCGCAATTTCTCTGGAACCTGCGGCGCAAAGAGTTCAAGGGCGACAAGTGGCTGGACTTCGTCAAGGCGCTGGCCAAACAAAATCCGGTGTTGGTCGACTCTCTGGCGCCGGTGACCACCACGGTGATCAAAGGCGAAGCGATTTTGGGCGTCACCTACATCAAGTACATCAAGCAATATAAGGGGCCGGTGGATTACATCCCGATGGATAAGTATTTGACCGATCCCAATTACCTGAGTCTCAGCGCCAAGTCGACCCGGTCCAATGCCGCCAAGCTCTATATCGACTTCGCCTGCTCCGTCGAAGGTCAAAAGGAAATCGCCGAGGACGGCGAGTTCGTCCTGGCGCCGGGCGTCTATCCGCCGATCAGGGACGCCGAAAAAGTCGCGCCGCGCATGGTCTTCATGGAAAATCCCACCGAGGATGAGTTCAAGAAACTCATGAGCGGGACTTTTCGCGAAATCTTCGCCGCCAAGTAATTATTGAAAAGGGTCGGCGAATAGTGAATATAGGAGGGCCAGCCAACCGGCTGGCCCTTGTTTTTTGGTGTTGCGCCAGTAATCGAAGAAGCAACTGAGAATCGGATGATTGGCCGCAAAGAACGCAAAGGGCACAAAGTAGTTCCCAAACTCAAATCCGGGGTAGGGGCATATGGCATACGCCCTGGGTGGGGAGCGGGGTTCGCCGAGCAGGGTGAAGGGAAGCCTGGATTCCGGCCTACGCCGGAATGACGGAAGAAAGAGACTACTTCTGATCGATGGGATTGAAACCTCTTCATTCAAAGCCGGGAGTGGTTTGACGGCAGTAAACCGAAGAGACTCAACGGAATAAGCGAACAGCGATGTTTTCACGAGTGGCCGGCATGTTCCGGCGCGATCCGCAGTTGGCGGTGGTGTTGTCGGTGGGCGCGGTGATCGCTTATCTGAGCCTGTCGCCGACGCTGATGCTGTTCTACGGCAGCTTTCGCAGCAAGCCGCTGGGCGTTCCCGGCGAGTTTACCTTGGCGCACTACATCAACGCCTACAGCGATCCGCTGACCTATAAGTTACTGTTCAATTCCTTCGTCTTCGCCGGCGGCTCGGCGATCGTCGCCACCGCGCTGGCGGCGACCTTGGCGTGGATCTCGATCCGCACCAACGCGCCGTTTCGTAAGTTCTTCGAGATCACCGCCATCGTGCCGAATATTTTTCCGCCGGTGATGTTGTCGGTGGCTTGGACGGTGCTCTTGAGCCCGCGCACCGGGCTGATCAATCGCGCTTTGATGGCTACCTTCAATCTGTCCGAGGCGCCGTTCAATCTCTATTCGCTCTGGGGCATGGTGTTCGTTGAAAGTTTAATCACCACGCCGCTGGCCTTCCTGATGGTGTCCGCGGCGCTCTATTCCATGGACCCGTCCTTGGAAGAGTCGGCGCGGGTGGCCGGATCGAGCAATATGCAGATCGCCTGGCGCATCACCATGCCGATCGTTCGGCCGGCGCTCTTGGCCTCGGCGATGTTGAATTTCGTCCGCGCCATCGAGAGCTTCGACACTCCGGCGATCATCGCCCTGCCGGCGCGCATTGAAGTGTTCACCACCAAGATCTACCGGGAAGCCATCGGCGCCTTTCCGCCCAATCAAAATCTCGCCGCCGCCTACGGCGTCACGCTGCTGATGATCACCATGGTGTTCGTCTATTTTTACCGGCGCCTGACCGCGCGCTCGGAGCGTTACGTGACGGTTACCGGGCGCGGCTATCGGCCGATGATCATCGATCTCGGTCCCTGGCGCTATCTGGCGTCCACGGTTGCCGGGTTGATTTTGATCTTGATCGTCGTGCTGCCGGCCCTGGTGCTGATCTACGTTTCCTTCATCACCTACGTCCATGTGCCGGGACCTAAGACTTGGGAGCTTCTGACTCTCGACAACTACAAAGCCAATCTCGGCGACTCTCGCACCTACCGGGCGCTGCAAAATAGTTTGTTTCTAGCGATCGGCGGCGCGACCCTGTGCATGCTTTTGGCGTCGCTCACCGCCTGGGTGACGACCAAGACCAAAGCGCGGGGACGCGGCCTCATCGAAGCTTTGACGTTTATTCCCTTGGCCTTTCCCGGCACCGCGCTGGCGATCGGTTTACTTTGGACCTACGTCTATATACCGCTGCCGATCTACGGTACTTTGTGGATTCTCATGATCGGCTATATCACGCGGTTTTTGCCCTACGGCCTGCGCACCATGACCAGCACCATCGTGCAGCTGCACGACGATCTCCAGCAGGCCTCGATGGTCTGCGGCGCGAGCTTTCTGACCACCTTCCGGCGCATTCTCTTGCCGCTCCTGCGGCCGGGGTTTATCGCCGGCTGGATTCTCTTGGCGTCGATCTTTCTGCGCGAGTTTAGCACCTCGGTGTTTCTCTACTCGCCGGGGTCCGAGCCCTTGGGGCCGCTGCTGTATCATTTCTACGTCGACGGCAATCTCGGCCCCATGTGCTCGCTGGCGTTGGTGGTGAGTTTGGTGTGCATGACGCTGATCTTGATCGCGCGCCGGATCGGCAAAGCCTGCGGCGGCTTGGACGGTCATTGAAAATAAAGCCATGCGGCGTGGGGTTTGAGGCACGAGGAAGAAAGTTATGTTGGACGCAGGTACTGCTAAGAAATTAATCGATAAGAACTTATCCTACGACGAGGTCAAGCGGCTTACCGTGAAGCTGGTGCAGCACGCCAGCCCCCAGACCCGATTGCTCGAAGCCGAGCCCCAGGTGCTGGCGCTGATCAAAGACGTGGTCATGCCGGAGTTGCAACAGTCGGGGCTGAAGCCGTTCATCGATAAGATGGGCAACTTGGTGCTGATCATCAAGGGGCGCCAACCCCAGGGCCGCTTGATGCTGGTGGGCTACGCTATGTGCGCGGCGCCGAGCACCATGAAAAATCCCTACTCCGGTGAGATCGTCGATGGCGCGCCCTATAAACTCAACGGCGAATGCGTCTGGGGGCGCGGCGCCTGCGAGCAGAAGGGCAGCCTGGCCGCCATGATGGCGGCGGTGAAGTTCATCGGCACCAATAATGTCGAGCTGCCCAGCGATCTTTATTTCGTCGTCAGCACCGCCGGCGAGACCGGCAAGCATGATTCGCTCGTGCATGTGCTCGATCATGACAACGTCCAGGCCGAGTGGTGCGTCATCGATGGTCCGCCGGAGATTCAGTTGGGCAACAAAGGCCGAGTCGACGTGCTGGTCACGGTGAAGGGCAAACAGGCCCATAGCAGCCGCCCCTGGGAGGGTGTCAATGCCATCGACGGCGCCATGCGGGTGTTGGAGCGCTTACGGCCGCTGATGCCGGTGCCGGAAGATAAGCGCCATCCGGAGTTGGGCAACGTGAGCCTCACCACCAACGCCATCGAAAGTTTCCCCAAGGCTACTCATACAATCCAGAGCGAATGCCGCATCATGTTCGACCGCCGCCTGCTTCCCGGTGACGACGCCGGCCAGGCGATCGAACAGATGAAGCAGGCGATCGGCACAATAGAACCCTTCGAGGTTGTCGTTGAAGCGCGCGATTTTATGTATCCCAGCGAAGTGGCGAAAGACGCCGAAGTGGTGCAGGTGCTGGAGCAGGGGATCAGGACGATGCTCAACTACGAGCCGAAGTTTTCTTATTCAACCGCCGCCAACGACACCGGCCTGTTCAACCATCGCGGCATCCAGGCGATCAACTACGGCGCCCGCGACATCCGCTTTCAACATACCGATCATGATTTGGTGGCGTTGAACAACGTTTTTAACGCGGCCAAGGTTTTTGCCTTTTTAGGCATTCATCGTTAAAGAAATCTGTTCCAGACGTTCCAATCGTTCCAAAGGTTCCATCCGGAATTACGGTTGGAAGGATTGGAACATTTGGAACAGCTATTTCGCCTCGTGACGCTGCAACATCCTCAAATAATATTCCCAGAGATTGATCATCGCGTCGGGCCGGTAGATGCGCTTTCGCTTTAACAGCGCGTCGGCGTCGGTGGCCCAGGTGAAGGGGCCGGTCATGGATGCGGCTTTGACTTGGGTCTTGGCGCTATGCTCGAGCAGCACGCCGCGGATGCAGGTCTCTTCGATGTTCGGCCCGGCGACGACGATGCCGTGGTTGCGCAGCAGCACGATCTGGTGCTCGCCCAATAACTTCGCCACCGAGCTGCCTTGATCGGCGGTGACAATCAAGTCAGAAGATTCCTCGAACTTGTCGATGGCCGGTGGATAAAAGGCGCAGCTTAAGTTGGTGATCGGCAGGATCGATTTGTCCGACGACGCGATGATCGTCGAGTAGGTCGGGTGGGTGTGAATGACGCACTGGATGGCGGGATTGGCGCGGTAGATTTCACTGTGGATCGGGAATTCGTTGTGCCGTTTGCGCTTGCCGGCCAGAGTGTTGCCTTCGAAGTCGATCAGCACCATGTCGTCGGCGGTGGCTTCTTCCAAGCCGATGCCCGAGCCCTTGATCCAATATTGATCCGGCCGTTCGGTGCGCGCCGAGACATGGCCGTAGATCATGTCGTTGTGCCCCTGCATGGCCAGGATGCGGCACGCCAGGGCAAGTTTTTCTTGAATCGTCATTGGCTTATCTCCTTGAAACTATCGGTTACGGTGACGCCAGCGGGCATGGTCCCCGCGATAATACTTGCCGAAGACCCGCTGCGGGTGATTGACGACTTCGCGCTGGACGCTCGGATGGCGCTTAAAAAACTTCTCCAGATCATCATGTTTCTTCAAGTACTTCTTGCTGTTGGCCAGGCTCGGGTTGTTGCGCAGCTCGGTGGCCACCTTGGGATGCTCTTGCAGAAACGTATGGAACTGGCGGACTTCGTTGCGCAGGTGATCATGGTCGCTCCACGCCGGCGCGGCGGTGGCGAGTAGCGCGGCGAAGATCGACATGAGAGACAGCGATCGCAGATTAGTCAGTTTCATCGATGGATCCTTTCTCCGCGAAGTTCTCTATTGTATCAGCAACTGCGCGCCATGGGTGAGCTGGAGGTCGAGCATCGCTCCCGCACCGTTGGCCGACTTCAGCACCGCGGCGTAGGGCGATGGGCCGTACTCGCGCAGCCAATGGATGAGTGGGCTGGCGGCGTCGCGCGGCGTGACGAATTCAAATCGATGGGGACCAACTTGGAAGCGCAATCCGTCGGCGGCGAGGGCGGCATCGATGAACCGTTCGCCCTGCACGCCGAGCAGGGCGCCGTACCATTTGTCGATCTGGCTGGGCTCGCCGACGGCGATCACCAACTTGTCGATGCCGACGATGCCGTTAGCGTGAGCGAACTCCTGCGGGATGCGCTCGCCGCGCGGCGTCACATCTTCGATCAAAAATGGCGCCACGCCTCGGTGGCTGCCGGTGGCCAGGGACAAGAGCCATTTGAGTTCGAAACCGTCGGGGCGCTTACGCGACCAAGGCACCGGGTTGTTGATCGCCACGCCGGCGTTTTGCAATTTCCCAGTGTCGCCGCGCAGATCGTCGGTCTGAAGGCAGAAGTCGACCAGACGCTCGCCCTTTTGTAGCGGGTCCCACCAGCGGTGATCGATCGCCTCGCGATAGAAAGCGATGATCTCCAGATAGGAACCGTCCTGAAGCGAGATCAACACGTTATGGCTACCCACCGGATGTTGGCCGCCAGGGACCACGGTGAAGCCCAACTGGCGGTAGTCGCGCGCCGCTTGGTCGAGATCATTAACCACGATGACCAGATGATCGATACCTTGAATCATGGGGAATAACTTCTTGTAGCTTGGTTATTTTGTAGAAATCAGTTCAGCGAAGTTTAAGTTCCTGTTGAACCTCGCGGAGAAAGCTAAAGTCCACCGCTTGGGCCGCCGTCGGCTCCTTGTCGGTCTTGATGCCGCTGCGCGCCTGGCGGATCGCGAACTGCATCGCGGCATCGGTGGCGCTGCCGTTGGGGCTCATGGTCTTGACCACTAGCTCGTAGCTCTTCTCAGCTTGTTTTCTGTCGAGCTTCCAAAAGCGCTGGGCGAAGCTCGTGACCTGGTCGGGCTGCTGGCGGATGAACAGCAACGTCTTGACGATCGCCCGCACCATCCGTTTCACTTGGCCCGGCTGCTCTTTGATGCGCCGCTCGCTGGTGCCCAACACGCCCAGGATGCTGTCCTCCATGAAGTCGCCGGTGAAGACCAGCAAGCGAAATCCCTGAGCCTCGGCTTTGAGATCGTTGGGCGGGGTGACGATGGCGCCGGCCACCGCGCCGGCTTGCATCGCCGCCATGCGCTGAGGCTGGTCGCCCAGACCGACGGTGGTGATGTCGCGCTCGGGATTGAGGCCGTAGTGCTTGACGATCTCCCGGGCGGTGAAATCGGTGGTCGTGCCCGGCGTCGAGATCGCGATCGCTTTGCCTTTCAAATCGGCGACGGTTTTGATCTCCGGCCGGACGATCAAGGACAACGACGGCTTGACGCCGATGGCGGCGAGCATTTTGATCGGAATATTTTGCAACGCCGAGCGAATGGTCGCGTCGCTCGATGTCGTGTAGCCGAGCTCGCCGGAAAGCAGCGCGGCGACTACCACGTTGCCCGCCACCCGCACCAGCTGCACATCGATGCCTTCATCGCGGAACTGGCCGAACTCGCGGCCGACGAAGACCGGGAAGTGGCTCATCGCCGTGGCCGGATAGCCGATCGAGATGCGCTCGGTTTGGGCCTGGCCATCGGCGACGCCGAATAGACTAGCGGCGCCAAGCAGCGCAAAAAATGTCGTGAGCAGTTTCATCAGTCGCTCCTAAATGCCGTCAAACTATTTGAACGCCGGTACCACTTCGTCGAGAAAGCGTTTGAGCTGGCCGCCCTGGTCCCAGGAGGTCATGCGCAGGGTGACATGCTCGATGCCGGCGGCGAAATAGGCCTTGAGTTCGTCGATGCACTGCTTGGGACTGCCGGCGGTGGTGAAACCCTCGACGAACTTCATGCTGAAGTTGGACGTGTAGTATTTGTCGAGGAACGCTTTGCTTTCGTCCAGGGCGGCCTGGCGGTTCTCGTTGATGTTGATGTTGTGGTAGAGCGAGCTGCCGATCTTCGACGGATCGCGCCCTTCCTCCTTGGCCATGGCCAGAATGCGCGTCCACTGCGACTTGAATTCCTCCGGCGTGACCTTGTTGGTCATCCAGCCGTCGGCGTATTTCGCCACCCGGCGCAACCCTTTTTCCACCGCCGGCGAGGGCGCGCTGGCGCCGTCTTTCCAAGTGAGGCCGGTGGGATTGCTGGCGATCCAGATCGGCAGCGGTTTTTGCACCGGCCGTGGCTGAATGGTCACGCCTTCGAATTCATAGAAGCGCCCTTTGTGCGAGGCTTTTTCTTCATTGAAAAACTTTTTCAAGATGACGATGCCCTCTTCGAGGCGGGCGACGCGCTCGGTGTCCTTGATGCCCATGACTTTATGTTCGAGGGCCTGGGCCGGGCTCTGCTCGTTGGGGCCGCCGAGGCAGACCGCCAGCCACGAGCGGCCGCCGGAGATGACATCGAGGCTCGCCCATTGTTGGGCGAGTAGAGCTGGATGGCGATGGGGAAAGGTCGCCATGCAGCCGACCGCCAGTTGGACTCTTTTAGTTACCACCGCGAGCGCGGAGAGAAGCGCGATGGACTCCAAGCGCGGCTTGGCGAGCAAGCTGTCGCCCACCCACACCGCGGAGAATGCGCCGGAGTCCTCACCCCGCCGCGCCATGTCGAAGAGTTCCGGTACCGTGACCGCGCCGATGATCACGCCGCGGTTCGCCAAAGTCAGTCCAAAGGTAGCCATAGATCGCCTTTCCAATTGCTCAAGTTCGCCGCCGTTTATAACACATGGAGTTGGCTTTGCGAAATACGTGGCAAGCGGTTGAATGGCCGCAAAGAACGCAAAGTACCCGGAGTTTTCGACCGATGGCATAAACTCCATCGCCATGTTAATTCTCCTCGAAATAAACCTCTTGGAGTCAATTCATGAAGGCGAGCTTTCGCGATTACATTCAGACCCTGCGCAAGAACGACGAACTGTTGGAGATCACCAAGCCGGTGGATTTGCGCGACATCGCGGCCTTGGTGGCGCAGTCGGAGAAGGCGCTGCTGTTCAAAAATCTGCCGGGCTATTCCATGTCGCTGGTGTCGGGATTGTTGCAATCGCGTAACCGCATCGCGCTGGGCATGGGCGTGGCCTATGACGAAATCGCCGACAAGCTCGGCCGGGCGATGGACAAACCGATCCCGCCCAAGCGGGTTGCCAACGCGCCGGTGAAGGAAGTCAAAATCACCGGCAAGAAGGTCAATCTCTTCGATCTGCCGGTGCCGGTGTTTTCGATCATGGACGGTGGGCCGATGATCACCGGCGGCGTGGTGATCGCCGAAGACCCGGAGTTCGGCATCAACGCCGGGATTTACCGCTTGATGCTCAAGGAGCGCAACATCACCGGCATCGACATCGTCACGCCCAACAACATGCGCAGGTTCGCCGAGCGCGCCCTGGCGAAGAAAAAACCGCTGCCGATCTCGATCTCCATCGGCACCCATCCCTACGAACTGGTCGCCGCCACCTTCAAAGCCAATCTCGGCGTCAACGAGCTGACCTTCGCCGGCGGTCTGCGCAATGAAGGATTGCGTTTGGCCGACGGCGAGACCGTGCCGGTGCCTTGCATCGCCGACGCGGAGATCGTCTTGGAAGGCGAAATCTTGCCGGAAGGCTGGGTCCACAGCGAGGGTCCGTTTTCAGAATTCAACCGGCTCATGGGCGGCATGCACATGAACCCGCGGGTGCGCATCAAGTCGATCATGCACCGTAAGGACGCCATGTACTACGCCCTGCAAATGCCCTGGGAAAATATCTGGATGTCGGCGCCGATCTACGAAGCCGCGGCGCGCCGGGTGCTGTTCGAAGCCGGCGTCCAGACCGCCGCCATCAACGTCACTCCGGGCGGCTGCTGCCACTGGCATATCGTCGCGTCGATCAAGAAAGTGCCGGGCGACGGCAAGAACGCGATCATGGCGCTCTTGTCCATCGCCGATATCAAGCATGTCACCATCGTTGACGACGACATCGATGTCTTCGATCCGGTGGACGTCGAATGGGCGGTAGCCACCCGGGTCCAGGCCGACCGCGACGTGGTGATCGTATCGAATGCCAGATCGAAACCGCTGGACCCGTCCTTGCCGCTTCCGATCCACGGCAAAGTGCCGACGACGGCCAAGATGGGCATCGACGCGACCATCCCGGAGAACATTCCGGCGGAACGCTACAAACGGATCATCTATTTCAACCAGGATAAAATTAAATTGAGCGACTATCTCGGCGCGGCGGAAGCCTCTGCCAAACCGAAAGCTGAAGCGAAATTGGCGGAAACCGTCGAGACCTTGAGCGAAAAAATCCTCGCCGCGCTCGGCAAGTCGCACTGCTTCTTCGCCGATCTCTTGGATAAGTTCCCCAAGGTGGATTACAAAACCGTCGCCAACACGGTGGGGCGGTTGTTCGAGGATGGGAAGATCAAGCAGGATAAGGATGGGAAGCTGGAGTTAGCAACTGAATAGCACGGGTTGCGCGGTTCCAACCTTCCGTCATGCCGGCGCAGGCCGGCATCCATCTTCGATCGAGCTGCGACATAAAAGCCCTGGATTCCGGCCTGCGCCGGAATGACGGATCGGATTGAGTCGTAATCAACTCCGACTTTCCTTCTTGAGCAGCGCCCGCTTGCGCTCAACGCCCCAACGATAACCCGACAAACTCCCGTCAGTGCGCACCACACGATGGCAGGGGATGGCGATCGCCAAAACGTTAGTCGCGCAAGCCCGCGCCACGGCCCGCGCCGACTTCGGTGCGCCGATGCGCTGGGCGACCTCCGTATAAGTCGCGGTCGAACCGATTGGAATGTCGCGCAACGCTCGCCAAACCCGCTGCTGGAACGCCGTGCCGCGAATGTCGAGCGGCAGGTCGAGACCGATGGCCGGATTGTCGACGTAGCCGACGACATGCGCAACCCATTTTTCGAATTGAGCATCGCCGCCAATCAGCTCGGCGCGGGGAAATCGGTCCTGAAACTCGCAAGCCAGCTTCTCCGGATCGTCGCCCAAGGAGATCGCGCATACGCCACGCTCGGTGGCGGCGACGAGGATCGCACCGAGCGAACAGTCACCGATGGCGAATCGAATCGCCGTGTTGGCGCCGCCGGCACGAAACCTGGTCGGTGTCATACCCAGTAGACCATCTGACTTCTCATAAAATCTCGATGAAGAGTTGTAGCCGGCGCCAAAGATCGCTTCGGTCACGCTCTCGCTTCGGCCGAGCTCGGCTCGAACGCGAATCGCGTGATGGGCGGCGGCGTAGGACTTCGGGGTTATGCCGGTGATCGATTTGAAGACGCGATGAAAATGAAATGGACTGAGACCCGCGTGGCTTGCTAGCTGTCCTAGCTTAGGTGGATCTTCGGACTTCTCGATTATTCGGCAAGCGGCCGCAATTTCTTTGGCGTATTGCTCTTTCAACGAAGGCTGATTGGGTTTGCAGCGTTTGCACGGACGAAATCCAGCTCGCTCGGCATCGGCGCAAGTTGAATGGAACTGCACGTTCTCCGGTCGAGCCCGTCGCACCGGACAGGATGGCCGGCAATATACGCCGGTCGTTTTCACGGAATACAGAAACTTGCCGTCAGCGGCTGGAGTGCGAGCCCTTAGCATTGCCCAGCGCGGGTCGGTCTGCGTTGCGGCTGGGACCTGGATTTTGCTGGATGGTAGATCCATGGCGTAGCTCTTTTTCATGACGCCAAGCTAACAGCGACAGACAGTGCCTGCACTCCGTTTCTTGCGGTTGAATGCGAAATAATCGAGTACGAGATCAAATGATGTAGGAACGTTCGTCGGGGATTTTTAGGCAACAATTTTTAAAGCTTCCCCTTGATTGTGTAGCGGGATGATCTGGCTACGGCGTAACGCCAACTCAGCGTAGGTTGCGCCGTCGTCATCGCAAAATTCTACTTCATAAACATCTGTCGTCAAGATCTCTACCACTGTGCCGACTTCACCTCGTCTCAGCTTTCGCGTAGGGATATCCTGCAGTAGCGCGATCGTGTCTAGCAATTTGATCTTTGGCGTTTTCATTTCCGTTTCCTCTTCATCACGTAGCAGGTTGTTAGGCGTGGAATTCTCGTGGCGCGCAAGATGATCCAGCCGCTTCGGATAGTCGCGCTGCCGGTTCCGGTTCGCAGCTCGAAATCAATGGTATATCGCTGACCATAGAGGTCAAGTTCTCCGGGCTGTACCTCCACGGTTGCAGCGGCTTCTCGTAACTTATCTCGTAGATAAGCAGCGTCGGCGGCCGTAAGACTCAGAGCGGAGGCGAAGACACGCGCCTTATGTCGCCCTCTGGGATTGTCCGGATTGAGGCAATAGTCACGCAGCTTTCGAATATCGACGATTGCGCGTTTGCCGTTGGGCAATGTCATGCCGGGAGATTACAACCAGTGGACTAGAGTTGGCAAATGGACATTGGGGATGGAAGGCAGATTCCGCCATCACTCTAAGCAACCTTACGATCAGGTCCGCTTATGCGGAGACCCTATTTCCGCTACACGTTGAACTTAAACAGCATCACATCCCCATCCGCGACGACGTATTCTTTACCTTCCATGCGGTACAGCCCCTTACCGCGGGCGGCGGCGACGGAACCGCATTCGACTAGATCCTTGTAGGCGACGGTTTCGGCTTTGATGAAGCCGCGCTCGAAGTCCGAATGGATGACGCCGGCGGCTTTGGGCGCGGTGTCGCCGGCGTGGATGGTCCAGGCGCGCACTTCTTTTTCGCCGGCGGTGAGGTACGTCCTGAGACCAAGCAGGTGGTAGGTGGCGCGGATCAGCGTGCCGATGCCGCTCTCTTGCACGCCCAGCTCTTTGAGAAACGCTTCGGCTTCCGCCGGCTCGAGGTCGACCAGGTCGCTTTCGATCTGCGCGCTGATCACCACGGCTTCGCAGGCGAGATGAGTTTTGGCGTACTCGCGCACTTTGATGACGTAGGGATTGTCGTCGGCGCTGGCGAGGTCGGACTCCTTCACATTACAGGCGAAGATCGTTTTCTTGTCGGACAGGAGGAAAAATTGCGCCGAGAGCGCATGCTCCTCCGGCGTCAGCTCGACGGTGAGGGCTGGTTTGCCGGCGTCGAGAGAGTTTTCGATCTTCACCAGCACGGCGTCTTCAGCGGCAGCGGTCTTGTCGCCGCGCTTGATCTCCTTGGCGATGCGCTCGCGGCGCCGTTTAACGGTTTCCAGATCGGCGAGCATGAGCTCGGTGTTGATCACTTCGATGTCGCGCACCGGATCGATGGAGCCCGAGACATGGTGGATGTCCTCGTCTTCGAAGCAGCGAACCACCTGGACGATGGCGTCGACCTCGCGGATATGGGTGAGAAATTTATTGCCGAGACCTTCCCCTTGGCTGGCGCCCTTGACCAGGCCGGCGATGTCGACGAACTCGATCACCGCTGGGATGACGACGTTGGTCTTGACCATCTTCTGCAACACTTCGAGGCGAGCATCCGGCACGGTGACCATGCCGACGTTGGGGTCGATGGTGCAAAAGGGATAATTAGCCGCCTCGGCTTTACGCGTGCGGGTGATAGCGTTAAACAGTGTCGACTTGCCGACGTTGGGCAGGCCGACGATTCCAGCTCTCAGCATGATGATTCAATCCTTGTGGTGGTGAATTAGCGTCGCGGCACAGCGGCGATCGATAACGCTGACGCAGTTATTTCTAGCAAGTTATCGGAGCTTCTTAAAGCTGGGTGGCGCTACTTGGTTTTGCTCTCGATCAGCGTCCAGCCGATATCGCCGGCCGGTTTGAAGTCGTCGAGCACCGACTCGTAAATCTTGCGCAGGTTCTTCCACGGGTCTTCGTCACGGTAGAAGCGGTGCAGGAATAGCATGTCGGTGACCAGGCTGAGCATCCAATTGACGTCAGTCGTGTAGCCGAGCACGGCGCGGCAGCCGGAAGCCTCGAGAAATTTCTTGGCGAACTGTTTGCCCTTTGCGTCGCGCAGGACGCTGCACGCGGCGAAGTAAACTAGACTCGGCTTGACGCCGAAGCCTTTGAAGGCGTCGCACAGTTCCTGCTCGCCGATGGTTTCGAGTACCGAGATCACCTCGCTGGGCGCGCCATGAAAGGCCAGGTAAAAGATCGGTGCATCGGCGGCACCGGCATCGCGCCACAGGAGGCCGTCGGGAGCCGCGGTGTAGTGCGCTAGTCCGCGCTGGGACTCGACGAAGCGGTGTGCCAGTTGCAATGGCGGATCGTGCAATGGTCCCATGGACTCGAAGAAGCCTTTGACCGTCATGGTCTGAAACAGCCGGCTGTCCCAATAGGATTCGAGTACGACCAGCTTCGACGCCACGCGCCGGCCGCGATCGACGCTCGGCCAGGTCGGATGGCCGGCGCGGGCGCAGGCGGCGAACCACTGCGGCGTTTCTTTCGGGCACTGCTCGACGCAGCAGCTGCTGCACACTCTGCTCTTGCCGTCGTAACAAAGGAACGAGTCGCTGGGCTCGATGTCGTGTTTCCAGTAGCAGAGGTCGGTGGGCATGGGGGGCCGCGTCAAATGGAATAGTGGAGTGTTGGAAAAATAGAGTAATGGGTCTTCGGCGAATGCATTGGGTCACCGTTATGGGCGGGCTAATTCTTTCACCGCCGCCAACACTTCCTTGTAAGTCCCGCAGCGGCACAGATTCCCCGACAGATAATCGCGCGCTTGCTCCTCGCTTGGCTGCTTGTGCGCGTTCAGAAGTCCTTTGACCGCCATGATCATGCCGGTGGTGCAGAAGCCGCATTGGAAGGCTTGGTGTTTCAAAAACGCTTGCTGCACCGGATCGAGCTCGCCGTTTTGCGATAGCCCTTCGATGGTGGTGACCGACTTGCCTTCGATGTTGCTGGCTAGGGTTAAACAAGAACTCACCGGCTTGCCGTCGATCAACACCGTGCAGGAGCCGCACACCCCGACGCTGCAACCTTCGACGGCGCCTTTGAGTTTCAGCTCGTCGCGCAGGAATTCGAGCAGGGTTTGGTTAGGGTGCACGGCGATCTCTTCGCGCTGGCCGTTGATGGTGGTGGCGATGGCGAGCTTCATGTTAGCGGCGCTCCTTGGCGTTGCTCAGCGCGGCGACGATCTTATGCGGCTTCACCGGCAGGTCGCGCACGCGCACGCCGCTGAGCGCATTGGCGATGGCGTTGCCGATGGCTGGCGCCATGGGCGGCAGCGCCGCTTCGCCCATACCCTTGGCGCCGCAGGGCCCGTCGGGGTGCGGCGTTTCGACCAGCATCGAGTTAAATTCGCCAGGATGATCGAGCATGGACGGCAGGAGATAATCGAGAAAGCTGCTGTTGATCGGCTGGCCATTGTCGTAGCGCATTTCTTCAACCAGCGCCGAGCCCAGTCCGGCCAGCGCCGAGCCATCGTTTTGCAGTCCGCACTGAATCGGGTGCACCGCCTTGCCGACATCGACGGCGCTGGCGACTTGCAGGACGCGGACTTTGCCGGTCTCGGTGTCGACTTCGACCTCGGCGCCGGCGGCGGAGTAAAACCAAAAGGACGAGCCTTTGCCATGGCCCTGAGCATCGATACCGCCCTCGGTGCGTAGCGTGTGGCTGCCGAACAGGCTGCCGGCGGCTTCGCCATAAATCGCTTTGAAGAGCTGCGGGTAGGTGAGACTTCTTTCCGGCACGCCTCTTACTTGCAGGCGGCTATCGCGCAGCTCTAAATCCTCGATCCGCGCTTCGAGAGCCTTGGCGCCGGCTTGAAACAATTGCTCGCGGATCTGGCCGACGGCGAGCTGCGCCGCCTTGCCCATGTGAAAAGTCGCGCGGCTGGAGCTGGTCGACTTGTCGTAGGGTGTGATGTCGCTGTCGGGAAAAGTTACGGTGATGCGCTCGAAGGGCAGCGCCAATTCGTCGGCGACGATCTGCGCCAGCGCGGTCTGGGCGCCCTGGCCCATGTCGGAGGTGCTGGTGAGCAAGATCGCCGAGCCGTCGGCGTTGAGCCGCACGCTGGCCGCCGATGTGCTCGGCGTCGAAGTACTCTTGATCGCGACGGCGAGGCCTTTGCCACGGACAATCGTATCGCTACGCTTTTCTTGTTCCGCTATTCCGTTCCAACCGATGGATTGCGCCACTTGCTTGACGCACTCGGACACGCCGACGGAAATCATCGTTTCGCCGGTGATGAAGCGGTCGTTCTCCTGAATTAGATTTTTCAACCGCACTTCGAGCGGATCGAGTTTGCAGCGCCGGGCGATGTCGTCGAGGTCCGATTCGTAGGCCCAGCAGACGTGCGACGCGCCGACGCCGCGGTAGGGACCGGCGGGGGGCAGATTGGTATAAACCGCGTAGGTGGTGTAGTCGCGATGGGGAATGTTGTACGGCCCGCCGGCGATGATGGCGGCATTTTTGGTGTTCGCCGGACCCGACAGCGCGTAGGCGCCCATGTCGTACCAAGCTTCAACTTTGCGCGCCCAGAGTCGGCCGTCACGTTTGAAGCCGGTTTTGATTTTCACCACGGCGCCGAAGCGCCGGCCGGTGTAAAACACTTCCTCGCGAGTGAGTATCCATTGCACCGGGCGGCGCGCTTTACGCGCGAGCAGCGCCACCACCGGCTCAATCCTCGCGTGGTTCTTGCCACCGTAGCCGCCGCCGATGAACGGCACGATCACGCGCACGCGATTGAGTGGCATTTGGAAAACTTTGGCGATCTGCTCTTGCAGCGGCGACGGCGTCTGGCTCGGCGTGTGGACGACAAGCTTGCCGCTGGGCTCCCACAGTGCGGTGACGACGTGCGGCTCGATGTGGCCATGCTGCACCGGCGGAATGTGGTAAATATTTTCGATGATCTCGTCGGACTCTTTGAATCCCTGCTCGATGTCGCCGCTAGCGGCGCGATAAACGCCGTGGATGTTGCCGCCGGCATTTTTGTCGACATGCCGCTCTTGCACCAGCGGCGCGCCGGGTTTGGCGGCTTCGAGAATATCGGTAGCCGCCGGCAGTTCTTCGTAATCCGCCTCGATCAGCGTGATCGCTTCCTCGGCGATCTCTTTTGAGTCCGCGGCCACTGCGGCGATGATGTCGCCGACGCAGCGCGCTTTGTCGATGACTAGTACTGGTTGGTCTTCGACGCCGGTGCCGAAGTAGGGATTCAACCCCGCCAAGTCGTCACGCGTCACCACCGCGCGCACGCCGGGCAGCGCCGCCGCTTTGCTGGCGTCGATGCGCAATAGTTTCGCATGAGGATAGGGGCTGCGCAGCGCCTTGGCGTAGAGTTGGCCGGCGAATTCCATATCGGCGACATAAGTCACCGCACCGGCGACTTTGGCGCGGCCGCCGACCATTTCAACGTTGGTGCCGACCAGTGTCATGATTTCATCTCCGTCTTGCCGTTGGCGAGCTGTTCCAGTGCCCGGCGCGTCAACACGCCGACTAGGTGGCGCTTGTAATCGGCCGATCCGCGGACATCGTCGATAGGATCGATGGCGCGCGCCGCTTCGGCAGCGATGGTGGTGATCAAATCAGCCGTCAGGATTTTGTCTTTGGCGAGAGCTTCGGCGGTAATGCGCGACGGTTTCGCCGACACCGCCCCCACCGCCAAGCGTAGTTCACGGCAAACTCCGCCATCGATGCGCGCCAAGGCCGCGACCCCGGCGCAGGGCCGCTCCTCAGAGGAACCGGTGGTAAATTTTACGTAATGGCCGCTCATGCCCGCCGGCAGCGGCGGAATGACGACTGCGGATAACAGCTCGCCGGGCTGGAGAGCGGTTTCATAGCTACCGAGCTGAAAATCCGTCAGCGCCAGCTGGCGGACATTGGCTGCGCTCATGACCTCGACGCACGCGTCCAATGCCGCCAACACCGTCGGCGGATCGGATTGATAATCGCCGTGGCAGAGGTTACCGCCGATGGTGGCCATATTGCGGATGCGGATATTCGCCACCACATGGCAAGCTTCGGCGAGGGCGGGATAGTGCCGGTTGACGATCTCGGAAGTTTCGATCTCGTTGATGGTTGCCAGGGCGCCGATGCGCAGGCCTTGGACCGGGTCGAATGTGATCGCCGAGCCGTCGATGATCTTTTTCAAGTTGACCAATAACTTCGGCAGCAATAGGCCTTGCTTAATGATCGTCAGCAGCGCCGTGCCGCCGGCGACGGCTTTGGCGTCGGGGTGGTTGCCAAGCAGTGCGCAGGCTTCGGCCAGGGATTTCGGTTCGATGAGGTCAAACTTTCGCATCGACGGCTATCCTTACTTCGCCGGCCGTGGATAGGTCCGCAAGCTATGGGTCGTGCCCATGCGCACCAGCATCTCGGCGGTTTGGATGCTGGTCTTGAGCGCGTCCATCACCGGCACGCCCAGCTCTTGTTCCATCTCCTGGGGCGAATACTGCACCGGCACCATGGTGACGCCCATGGGCACGATCACTTCGGCGTCGCATTGATCGATTAAATAGCGCGCCACTTCGATGAAGCGGCCGCGCATGGCGTCGCGGTTCTTCGAGCTCTCGGGCAGCGGGATGCCGATGCCGCGGATACCGACGACGTAATCGGCGACCCGCCAGGCATGAATCTGCTTGCGCATGAACGGCACGCTCTTGTCTTCGTAGGCGACCACACCCAATCGGTTAGTCAGCTGGGCGCCCAGGTGCAGAACCGATTGGCCGGCGCCGACCACCGGGATTTTGACTAAATTGCGCGACAACTCGACACCGGCATCCAGAGTGCCGAAGGGCACTACGGCGTCATAGCCGGCGGCTTCGGCCTTAATCGCCACCTCGGCGACCAACGGACCGGCCGACAGAGAATTGACCTGCGAATTGGAATGGCGAAAAAAAGTCGCGCCGATCACGTCGAAGCCGATCTCGGTGCCTGGCGAGGCGCACTTGAGCACGGCTTGGCGGCGCTGTTCGCCTTCCGCGGGCGGGTATTCGCCCATGACCACCATGATTTTCATCGAGTTCTCCTGATTGCTGTGAACCGTTGCGGCGAATATCCCGTATTCGCCGAAGGATTGTCAAACCGGCGACGGCAATTTATCGCTGCGGTCATCTTGACAGCCTGGCTAGGGCAAGATTAATTGAGATTTCCTATGAAAATATCCAACGGCGTGCTTGGCCATATCGTCCTCAACGTCGCCGACTTGAAGAAGTCTGAGCGGTTTTATCACGATGTCCTGGGTCTTAAGGTGTCGGCGCGCAATTTACAAACCAAGATGACCTTCATGAGCTACGGCCGTGAGCATCATGACATTGCACTGCAAGCATTGCCGAAAGGCGCTAAGCATGTGAGCGGCAAGGGCATGGCCAAGCTGCACCACTTCTGCATCTACGTCGATAAAAACGAAATCATCGATCAGCTTTATCCGATCTTGAAGCGGCGCAAGATTCCGGTGGTGAGCGGGCCGGAGACCTTGGTGGTGGCCGGCAACCGCTCGGTCAGCTTTCTCGACCCCGACGACAACCGCGTCGAGATCGCCTGCAACGCCAACAAGTTCAAGTGGGATAATCGCAAGAAACGCTAGCCAAAGTTAAGGAGAGTTCATGTCCCGTTTCGATTTCCAACGCGAGGCCGCCTATGGCCAAGACGAGTTCATTGGCATGGTCAAGGCCGAGGCGCTCGAAGGCAACGCCCGTCTCGACCATCCCTACGTGAAACTGCTGGTCGACGGCAAGCTGACCCGCGAGCAGTTGATCGATTTCGCCAAGCAGGATTACCAATTGAAAAAAGTCCCGAGCTGGTGGTCGGCGCAGCGGATTGCCAACTGCCTGACCATCGCCGATCAGAAGGCGATCTCCAAAGCCTTCGCCGAAGAGATGGGCGGTGCCGACGAGCGTTTCACCGGTCATCAGGCGATGTATTTGAAGTTCGGCGCGGCGTTGGGCCTCGAGCCCGAAGAGTTGGAACACGCGCCGGTGCTGCCGTCGACCATCCTCGCGGTTACCATGCTGATGCATATCAACAAGTATCGCAGCACGCCGGAGGGGTTGGCGTCGGGCAGCGTGCTTGGCGAGCAGACCAACGTCCGGGTGGCGCAGATGTTCGTGCCCGCCTTCGAGAAGCATTACGGCTTGGCGCGCGAAGGCTTGGAATGGTTTCTTGAACATATCGAGGCCGACACCGAACATGGCGGCATGGGCGAGAACTTCGTCAAGAAGTACGCCAAATCCAAAGACATGCAAAACAAAATCTGGGATACCATCATCCGTACCAAGTCGGCCTGGTGGATTTTCTTTGACGGTCTATATTCGGCGCAGATCACCGGGGTCAAGTTGCCGCGCTATACGATTGGCAAGGATTTGCCGGAGTTCTTCCCCAACGAACCTTATTGAGGGAATGGCCGCAAAGAACGCATAGGGCGCAAAGGGAGATTTATTCGTCCCACCTTCGTTTCGTCCTACGAAAGTAAACGCAAGGAAATGATCTGGACAACGAAGAGGTCTCCCGATATCCGTCATACCCGCGAAAGCGGGTATCCAGGCTAATTCGCCAGTGAACAAACCTGGATTCCCGCCTGCGCGGGAATGACGAATCGAGTAAAAGACATTTTCACGGAATACCAGCGATATTTAGGCTCCGCGGGGGAGCGCAAGCTCGTCGGCGCTTCGTGGTGAAAGGGGAAATGCGATATGGATTTTCTGTCGACCTACAATCTGAAGAACTGGGTTGCTGACAACCGGCAGCTCTTCAACCCTCCGTTTCGCACCAACCAACTGCTCGTTCATCAGAAAGATTTTCTCGTCATGATCCTGCGCGGGCCCAATACTCGCTTGGATTTTCACATCGAGCCTGGGGATGAATTTTTCTATCAAGTGGAAGGGGAGATGGAGTTGGTGCTGAAGCCCGAAGGCGAACGGCGCCAGAACGTCAGGATTAAGGAAGGCGAGATTTTCGTTTGTCCGGGCGGCTTGCCCCATTCCCCGCGCCGCTTTGAAAACACCTGGGGGCTGGTCATCGAGCGTAAGCGGCGCCAGGAGGAGACCGAAGAGTTTGCTTGGTTCTGCGAGCAGTGCGACGAGTTGGTGCTCAAGCGCGTGGTGAATCAAGGTAACATTCCATCCCAGGTGACGGCGGTTTATACGGAGTTCAACGCCAGCAGAACCATGCGCACCTGCAAGTCCTGCGGCTACGTCTTTCCCGAAACACCGATGGCGGAGCGTTTGAGTTTTCTCGATACCAAGAAGTGATTTTTCGACCTTGAAGGAGCGAGCGATGGCAAAGACCTATCAGGAAAAATTCGGCTACCCGGCGGAACGGACCAAGGGCAAAGTTCGACCCTACATGGCCGAGTGGATTCAGGATTTCATCCGCCATGCGCCGTTTTGTGTCATGGCGACCAGCAACGCCAGCGGCGATTGCGACGCGTCGCCCAAGGGCGGCAAGCCGGGCTTCGTCAAAATCCTCAACGACAAGCAATTGTTTCTGCCCGACGTGGCCGGCAACAAGCTGTTCCACGGCTACGGCAATCTCGAAAGCAATCCGAAAGTGGGCTTGATCTTTCTCATCCCCGGCCATGACAACACCGTGCGCATCAATGGCCGGGTCAAGGTGGTCGACCGCGGCGATCTGAAGGATGTGCGGTTGGAAGTCTTCAACGCCGATGAGAAGGCGGAGGTTCTTCAGGGTTTGTTGATCGATGTCGACGAATCCTACAGCCACTGCCCGCGGGCGCTGAAATTCTCCAAGCTCTGGGATACCGAACTGATCGCCAAGAACATCGTCGCGCCGCCGCTGCCGCCGAAGGAACCGGGAATCTAGGGTGAGTTCTCCGGGGGGTGGTCCGTCATACCGTTGAAGAACGGTATCCAGGTTGTGGTGGCGGGGATGGACCCCGGTCTGCACCGGGGTGACGGCTATAGAGGTCAGTTAATTTGATTGACAACATCTGTTTTGCCAGCGCCCGCGATCTGGCGGCGGCGCTTCGCGCTCGCACCTTGTCGGCGCACGAAGTGATGACCGCGTTGTTGGGCCAGATCGCGCGGCTCAATCCGAAAATCAACGCTATCGTCGCCAAGCTGCCTGACGAAAAATGTCTGGCGCTGGCCGAAGAAGCCGATCGCCAACTGGCTCGCGGCGAATGCGTCGGCCCACTGCATGGTCTGCCGTTCGCATTCAAAGAACTCGACCCTGTCGTCGGATTTTCGATGACGCGCGGTTCACCGATTTTTAAAGGCTTCATGCCGAGCGAAGATTCCGTGTTAACTGAGCGGCTGCGCCGCGCCGGTGTCATTCCCATCGGCAAGACCAACATCTCCGAGTTCGGCATGGGCTCCCATAGCTATAACGAAGTCTACGGCACGACGCTCAATCCCTACGATTTGACAAAAAGCGCTGGCGGATCGTCGGGCGGCGCTGGCGCGGCCTTGGCCGCTGGTCTATTGCCGCTCGCCAGCGGCAGCGATCTTGGCGGCTCGCTGCGCAATCCGGCCAACTTCAACAATATCGTCGCGCTACGGCCGAGCGTTGGACTGGTTCCGTCCGCGCCCGTGGCCTTGCCGTTTCTTGGTTTCACCGTCAAAGGGCCGATGGCGCGTTCGGTGGCCGACGCCGCGTTTTTGCTAAGCGTGATGGCCGGCGCTGACCGACGCGATCCGGCTTGTTATCCGTCCGATCCGCGAGCGTTCGCTGAACCGTTGGAGCGCAGCTTCAAAGACGTTCGCATCGCCTGGTGCCCGGACCTCGGCGGCCTGCCGCTCGACCGGCGCGTTCGGACCATGCTCGACGGCCAGCGCCAGAGCTTCGTCGATCTCGGCTGTATCGTCGAGGATGCCGCGCCGGATTTGACTGGCGCCGATGAAGTATTCTTAACCCTGCGCGCTTGGCACTATTGGCACACCCTCGGTTCATTGCTCAAAGATCATCGCGACAAGATGAAACCCGAAGCGGTGTGGCAGATCGAGCAGGGGCGAAATCTCACCGGCGACGATATCGCCAGAGCCATGCACCTGCACGGCGAGCTCATGCAGCGCATGAGCCGCTTTCAAGAGCGGTTTGAGTTCGTCATCTGCGCGGTCAATCAAGTACCACCCTTCGATGCGAGCCTGGATTGGCCCCATGAGATCGATGGCGTCAAAATGACGACTTATCTCGATTGGATGAAGTCGGCCTACTGGATCACGGCGACCTTCTGTCCGGCGATCTCGGTGCCGGCGGGATTCACGCCGGATAGTTTGCCGGTGGGGATTCAAATCGTCGGCCGCTACCGCGATGATCTTGGCGTGCTCCAACTCGCTCATGCGTTTGAGCGAGCAACTGGGTTCGGCAAGACGCGCCCGGCCGACGCTTAGTTCTGGAGTAATGAAAATACTGTACGTCGCCGTCTTCTTGGCACTCTGGCTGGTGCCGATTTCAACGCACGCGGCCGACAAAATCCGCATCGGTATGCCAAACGACGCCGGCCACTTCACGCTGCAACTGGCGCAAAAGCGCGGCTTTCTGCGCGACGAGGGATTCGACGCCGAGATCATCACCATCAATGGACCGGTGGCCAACGTGGCGCTGGCGAGCGGCGACATCGACTACTTCACCGGCTATGGCTCGGCCATGCGCGCCATGTTGCAAGGGCAGTTGCCAACCCGGATCGTGGTTTGCTTTCGGCCGGTGGCCCATTTCGTCATGCTCAGCCGGCCGGAGTTCAAATCCGTTAAAGATCTCAAGGGCAAAACCATCGGCGGCATGCCGGGCAGCGCCCCGGATCTGATCGCCCGGTTGATCCTTAAATATTTTGGCTTGGACCCAACTAGAGACGTGAAATTTATCGGTAGTCCGGGCGGCGAGACCGCGCTGATGCGCCTGAGCCAGGGACAGATCGATGCTCAGGTGACGCCAGTGCCATGGGACTACCGCAGCCGGAGGCTCGGTCTAATCGTTCTCGCCCGAGCCGAGGATCTGTTTAGCTACCCGATCAGCGGCTTGATCGCGCACACCCGCAAGATCAGGGAGCGGCCAGAGGAGATTCGCCGCGTGATCCGCGCTGGTATCAAAGCCAACCGTTACATACGCGCGGAACGCGACGGGACGATAGAGGTCTTGATGAGCAGTTTCCGGCTCGACAAAGAAGCCGCCACTGCGCTCTATGGCTCGCTGGTGAAGGGCTTCAGCGAGGACGGCAATTTGCCCGATGACGGCCTGCGCCGGCTCATCGAGGACACCAAGTCGGTGACCAAAATCGATCGGGAAGTCGCCTTCAGCGAAGTCGCCGAGCTGTCGATACTGCGCGAAGCGCAACGGGATCTCGGCATCAAGGCCAAATAACGCCCCACCGAGAGCGCTAGCTAATCGCTAATTCACTAACCCCTAACTTACTTATTTCTGGTACAGCCGAGCGGCAAAGCCGCTCTTCTCGATGTCGCGCAGAATCGCGCCGTCGATGAACTGCTCGGGCTTGGCGTTTCTAGCGCGCACGTCTTTCTCCGCCATCCAAGTGAGTTGGGTTTGGATCGCCGCCGGCGATGGGTGGGGAATCGGCTGGTAGATGTCGTAATAGATCCGGTAGACCTCTTCCAAGGCTTCGCGGTCGTTCAAGCGCAGGTATTTACTCAGTGAGCGGATGCTGCCTTCGCGGTCGTTCTTGTAATTATGAATCCCTTCGACGATGGCGCGCATGTAGCGGGTGGCGACCTCGGGGCGATTTTTGAGATAGGTTCGGGTGGTGATCACTTCGAGCTGGGGGAAGTCGATCTTATATTGCGTCGGGTCCACCAGGATGGTGAATCCGGCTTTCTTGGCGACCAGGAAAAACTCCGGCGTCAAGATCGTCGAGTCCACCGTGCGTTTACTGAGCGCGGCGAGCCGCGTGCTGGTGCCGCCGATTTGCAGCAGCGTGACGTCCTTGTCGGGCACCAAACCGAACTTTTGCAGGATCAAGCGCGAGCCCAGATCGGCGACGCTGCCGAAGCGCGAAATCGCATGGCGCTTGCCCTTGAGCTGGTCGATGGTTTTGATGTCCTTCTGCGCCAGTAGGCCGTAGGGCAGGCGGCTTTCGATGCTCGAGATCGACACCAGATCGCTGCCGCCGAGCGCGCTGCTGACCGCCACCGTGCCGCCGCCCATGGCGAGATCGGTCTCGCCGGCGATCAACGCCTGGATGGTGATGGTGCCGTTCTCAATCAGCACGACATCGACGTCCAAGCCATGCTTCTCGAACAGTCGGCTGTCCTTGGCCAACCAGTAAGCGCCCATGTTGGCGGTGAGGGCGCTGTAGGAGGTCTTGAGCTTGGTGAGCTGGGCGTGGGTTTCCGTAGCCAATAAGCTCATTAGAGCGATCAGACCGATGGGTCCGATCCGACTGATCCGTCCGATCTTCATGCCACATCCCCCTCGCTTAGCAAAAACTCGGTCAATACCCGGTTAAACTCTTCGGTCTCTTCGATCTGCGGCTCGTGGGACGAGTGCTGAAAGCGGTGTACCTTCGAGCCTGGAACGATCTTCTGAAAGTTAACATCCCAGTCGCTCTGGTTGAGCGGATCATGCTCGCAGGACATGAGCAGCAGCGGGATGGTCAATTGCGATAGCTGCTTGACGAACTCATCGGTGGTCGAGCGCACTTGATGCACCGGACTGCGCAGCCGCGCCGCCGACAGGGTCTCCCAGGCGCCGGGCAGGATCGAGCTCTCATAGCGTTCGCGAATGTTTGCCTCGCTCTGCCATTTATTGTCGTGGTAGAGCAGGGCGACGATCTTTCTCATGTTATCCAGCGACGGCGTGTAGTTTTCGAGATCGGCCTGGGAGTTGGTCTTGAACACACTGGCGTTGCCGCAGATGGTGACCATTTTTCTAATCTGCAGTGGCGCCGGCTGGCGCACCGAGGCGCGCAGCACCAAACCGCCGCCGGCCGAGTTGCCGACGAAGAACGCTTTGCCGATGCCCAGAGCTTCGAGCAAGCGTTGCAAATGTTTGATGCGCAGGCCGGCCGGATCGCTGAAACTGTAAAGCTTGTCGGTCTGCCCCCAGCCCAGGGTGTCCGGCGCAATGACGTGGAAAATCTTCGCCAAGACGTCGATGTTAGAGCGCCAGGTGATCTCCGCCGAGGCGCCATACTCGCCGCCATGCAGCAATATCAAATCCGCGCCGCTGCCGGCTTCGAGGAAGTGGGTTCGAATATCGCCGACGTAAATTGTCCGGTGTTGATATGCGGGCATTGATTGGGTTCCTCGGTGAAGACGAAGAAGAGATTTTTTCGCGCCAAGCACGCCAAGGGCGCCAAGTTCGGAATTAAATTTCTTTCCTTTGCGGCCTTGGCGTACTTGGCGCGAGATATTCCGAGACTACAGGAAGCACACGCCGCCGTCGACGGCGACGGTCTGGCCGGTCATGAAGTCGCTCAGCGGCGAGGCGAGGAACAGCATGATGCCGACCAAGTCCTTCGGTAGCTGGACCCGTTTCAAAGCGCGGTCGGACAAACGGGCGCCGCGCATCTTGAGAACTTCTTCGGTGGGGTTTTCTTCCGACAGAGTCGAGCCCGGCGCGATGGCGTTGACGTTAATGTTATCTTCGCCGACTTCCCGCGCCAGGGTGCGGGTGAAGCCAATGACACCGGCCTTCGACGTCACGTAATGGATCCGCCCGGCGCTGCCATTGAGCGCGGTGCCCGACGAGATGTTGATGATCTTGCCCGACTTCTGCTGGCGCATGGCCGGCAGCACGGCGCGGCTGCAAAAGAACAACCCCTTGAGGTTGACTGTCATCATGCGGTCCCATTCCGCTGGATCGATGGTGTCGATGCCGCCGCGGTTCATGGGGATGGTCGAAAAGATCGCCGCGTTGTTGACCAGCACGTCGATGCGGCTGAATTTATCCAGCGCCAGCTTGGCCATGTCCTTGGTCGACTGCTCGTTGGCGACGTCGACTTTGGCCGCCAGCGCTTTGCCGTCGAACTGTTTGACCACTTCGCCGGCGACTTTCTCCGCCGCCGGCGCGTCGATGTCGGCGACGATGACCTTGGCACCCGCCTCGGCGAAGCCATGGCAGTAGGCGCGGCCGATGCCATGGCCGCCACCGGTGACGATGACGACTTTATCTTTCAGTCCTTGAATCATAATTTTTCTCCGTTAAATTGAATTGCCGTCAAAATAGCCTTAGATGTTTTTGACTGTCAAGGCGAGTGGTTGCGTCTAATCGGAAAAGCGGGAAATATGCATGAGCAAAAGGCGGTCGTTGGCATGACAAAGTTTTTCACCTCTAGTTTGGCGAATCTCAGCCGGCTCATGCTCGGCATCGCCCTCGCTTGCGCGCCGGCTTTCGCGGCGGCGCCGACACCGCCCAGCCCCGATACCTTGCCGATGTTCGGCCAACCGAAGATTGCCCGCAGCGACAGCCAGAAGCAAGCCGATGAAGTGTTTATCCGCGACAACGTCGTGCGCTACAAGACTCGCCAGGCGGCCAGCATTGCTCTAGCGAACCAGGGTTGGACCGCGGTGCGCGCCAAGCAACTGGACGCGGCCATGCTGCGCTTCAACTATGCCTGGCTGCTCAACGGCAAAAATTACAGCGCCTTCTGGGGCTTCGGCGCGGTCTTGACCGAGCGCGGCAGACTGGCCGAAGCCATCGAGCAGTTGGAAACCGCCCGCGAGCTGATCGACGATCCCAGTCAACGCCCGGCGCTCCTTGCTGACCTAGGCAACGTCCATTCGGAATATGCAACCCGGCTTGGTAACGACAAACAGTTGGAGCGGGCGCATCATTTTGTCGTCGCCAATAGCCGCTTCACCGAAAGCTTGGAGAACGATCCTAAGTTCGCTTCGGGTTGGCGCGAGTGGGCGATGTCGCTCTACGACCAGGAGCGCTATTCTGAGGCGTGGGTCAAGGCCAAGCGCGCGCGCGAGCTCAAGGCTGAGCCGTTTGCGCCGGAGTTCCTGAAAAAACTTTCGGCCAAGATGCCCGAGCCGAAGTAGCCAGCATCGACCGTTGTAACTTGCAAAAATGAGTTGGCGATACTTGCCTGTATCAGATTGGAAACCCCGATTCGGTAGAATTTATCTGCTTCGTGGCTTGCTATTCATCGTAGCCGCATTCTTTCACAGTCAATCGGCCGCGCAGAGTTCTCTTGATGGAAACAAACTCCTGACGCTTTGGGCCGGTTCCTTGCCGATCATTCTTACCGCGCCTCACGGCGGGCGCGAAGCGATTCCTGGGATCCCAGCGCGGCGCGGCATCGGCGTGGCGCAGTTCACGGCCGAACGCGATAGTAACACCGCCGAGCTGGCCGAAGCCCTGGCGGTCAAGTTGCGCCAGCGCTTGGGCGCGGCGCCATTTCTCGTCATCGCCCGCTTCGAGCGCAAGTTCGTCGACGCCAACCGTGAACCGGGGTCAGCCTATGAAGCGGCCCAAGCCAAAACCTATTACGATAACTACCATCGCGCCCTCGGCGATGCCGCCCAGGCGATTCGCCAGAAGTGGGGCAGCGGTCTACTACTCGACATTCATGGCCAAGGGGAGCAGGCGGTAACCATCTATCGCGGCACCGACAACGGCAAGAGCGTCAGCCAATTGCACCAACAGTTTGGCGCCAGCGCGCTTACCGGACCGAAAAGTATCTTGGGTTATCTCGCTTCTAGAGGTTATAAAGTTCTCCCCGATCTGGGCGGTAAGGAGCGTGAGACCCGTTACACCGGCGGCTACACGACGCGCACCTATGGCAGTCATCAGGGCACCAAGATCGACGCCATCCAGCTGGAGTTGGGCAGCGATTTACGCGCCAAGGCTAACTTGGAGCGTACCGCCGGCGACCTCGCCCAGGCGATCGAAATTTTCACCCGCGAGTTTTTGCTCCGCGATCTCTCTGCCGGCGCGCCGGGACAAAGTCCGGCGCCATAAAGCCATGGCGTCGGTTTACGATCTCAAGCCGCGGTTCCAGGCCTGGCTCAGGCCGCTGGTTCAGTTTCTCGCCAATTGCGGCATCACAGCCAATCAGGTGACGGTGGCCGCGCTGCTGTTATCCCTCGCTATGGGTGGGGCCATCGCGCGTTATCCATCCGAGCGCTGGCCGTTGCTGCTCATGCCCGTCGCGCTGTTCGGCCGCATGGCGCTCAACGCCATCGACGGCATGCTGGCCCGCGAGCACAACTTGAAAAGTGCGCTGGGTGGGTTCTTAAACGAACTCGGCGACGTGCTCGCCGATGCCGCGTTGTATCTACCGTTGGCGCTGGTACCGGGAGTCAGCGTGAAGTGGATCGTATTGACCGTGATCCTGGCGATCGTTTCCGAGATGACCGGGGTGATCGCCGTGCAGATTGGCGCGACGCGGCGCTACGATGGCCCCATGGGCAAGAGCGATCGCGCTTTTGTCGTTGGCCTGGTTTGCTTGTTGCTGGGTTTGGGCTGGTTGCCCGCGCTATGGCTTAATTATTTGTTGATGGTCGTCGTCCTGCTTCTGATCGTGACGATTGTCAACCGCGCTCGGCGCGCGCTGGCGGAGATTGGCTAATGCAACTGGATGTCAGCCCAGCGGTGTTGTGGTCGTTGAGTGGTCTCTACGCCATTCTCATCGGCGCATCGTTAATCGTCGTGCTGCTGCGCTGGCGCGGTCCCGACAACCAGCGCGCTGAGCTGGTCCAACGCATCCGCTCCTGGTGGATCATCGTCACGCTTTTCACCCTGGCCATGGTGATGAGCCGCCAGGTCGCCGTAGTCTTCTTCGCCTTGGTCAGCTTTCTCGCGTTGAAGGAATACCTATCCATCGTGCCGACCCGGCGCGCCGACCGGCGCGTGCTGTTCTGGGCTTACCTGTCGATCCCGTTGCAATACTATTGGGTCGCGCAGGCTTGGTACGGCATGTTTATTATCTTCATTCCCGTGTACGTATTTCTCCTGCTGCCCATGCGCATGGTGTTGATCGGCGAGACCAAGGAGTTTCTGCGCGCCGCCGGCACGCTCCATTGGGGCGTCATGACGCTGGTCTTCGGCATCAGCCATATCGCCTATTTGTTGGTCCTGCCGCAGGAGAAGAATCCCGGCGCGGGCGGGGCTGGCTTGGTGCTATTTCTGGTCTTTCTCACCCAGTTCAACGATGTCGCGCAGTATATTTGGGGCAAGCTATTGGGCCGCCACAAAATCATTCCCAAGGTCAGTCCCAACAAAACCTGGGAGGGCTTTCTCGGCGGCGTTGCCACCACCACGCTGTTGGCATTTCTGTTGTCGCGCTGGTTGACGCCGTTCGGGTGGCCGTGGGCGCTGGTCGCCGGCGTGCTGATTAGCGTCGCCGGCTTCATCGGCGATGTGACGATCTCCGCGCTCAAGCGCGACATCGGCCTCAAGGACACCGGCACGCTATTGCCCGGCCATGGCGGGATCTTGGATCGCATCGATAGTTTGACCTACACCGCGCCGTTGTTTTTCCATTTCATTTTTTATCTGCACTACTGAGATGGCTCGACTGTTGCGGTTTATTTTCTACGGCGGAATTGTCCGTTTGATCGTGCTGATCGTGCTGGGTTTGAACGTGCGCCACCGCGAACGGCTGCCCACGCTGGGGCCAGCCATCGTGGTGGCGAATCACAACAGCCATCTCGACACCATGGTGTTGATGAGTTTGTTTCCGCTACGCTTGCTGCCGAAGCTCCATCCGGTGGCGGCGATGGATTATTTCCTCGGCTCGCGCCTATTCTCCTGGTTTACATTGAAGGTCATCGGCATCTTGCCGATCAAACGCAAGGTCGAACGGGGCGACGACAATCCCTTGGAGCCCTGCAATCAGGCGCTGCGTGACGGCCAGGTGCTGATCGTCTTTCCCGAGGGCAGCCGTGGTGAACCGGAACAGTTGCAAAGCTTCAAAGGCAGCATCGCCAGGTTGGCGGAAAATAATCCGGCGGTGCCAATCGTGCCGGTATTTCTCCATGGCCTCGGTAAAGCGCTGCCCAAGGGTGAAGCGATCTTGGTGCCGTTTTTCTGCGATGTCTTGGTTGGCGAGCCGTTACGGTGGACTGGCGACCGACGCCGTTACATGCGCGAGCTCGACGAACGAATGAAGTTACTCGCCAGCGAAGGCAACTTCCCGTCCTGGGAGTGAATGGCCTCCCCCGCGGCTTGCTGCGGCAACCGAGCGCCAGATTGCGGGGCGTGGCGTGAAACGAAGAGGAAGATGGAGTAATTGGAGTAGAGGAGTAGTGGGTTCGGATTTTACATCACTCCATCACTCCACTACTCCAATTCCCCAGTCTGCTTCACACGGCTATCGTCTGGCCGCCGTCCACCACCAACGCATGGCCGGTGACAAACGTCGCTTCGTCGGAGACCAGGAAGAGCACGCCGTAGGCGATCTCTTCGGGACGGCCCATTCTGAGCAATGCTTTGTTGCTCGCGCCCATGCGCTTTCGCTGCTCATCGGTCATGCCTTCGCCGAGGGTCGGCCGGGGTGGAAAGCCGCGGAAGCGCGGCGTCTCGATGGCGCCGGGGCAAACGCAGTTGACGCGGATACCGAGCGGGCCGTAGTCGATGGCCATCTCGCGGGTTAGATTGATAATCGCCGCTTTGGTCGCGCAGTAGCCGGGATATTCCGCCGAGGCGAGCAGGCCGAAGGTCGAAGCGGTTGTTACCATGTTGCCATGGCCCTGCTTGATAAACGTCGGCATCACCGCCTTGGCGCCGCGGTACATGGCGTTCAAGTTGGTGTTGAGGACGAAGTTCCACTCTTCATCGGTATGTTCGTGGATTTTTTTGCGGATGCCGGCGCCGGCGTTGTTATAAAGTATGTCGACCTTGCCGAAGGTATCGACGGCGGTCTTCACCGCTTTGTCCAAATCTTCTTGCTTGGTGACATCGCAGAGGGCGAAGACGGCGTCGCCGTTTTCTTTCTCCTTGATCAATTGGTCGATGCGCGGCGAGATCGTCTCTTGAATATCGCAGCACACGACTTTCGCTCCCTCGCGGGCGAATAGCCTTGAGGTCGCCCGGCCGATGCCGCTGTTGGCGCCGGTGACGATCGCAACTTTGCCCTTCAAACGGCCCAGCCCCGGCCGCAGCATGTCATGTTCATCTTTTAAAATAACTTCCGCCATGTTCTGCCTCCTGATAGATACGCTGAGAATTGCTGAGCTTCACTTAACGCAGGCTGGCGCTGGATTTCAACCCAAAATTGTCATCATGTTGTAGCAAAGTGAATCTGTCAGGGTCTAACGGCAACGTGAATATGTCAGGGTGGAAGGATGACAACCCTGACGATGAGAGACGAGAAACGACTAGACATCATACAACGATCGTTACGTAATGAGCTGACGATGGTGGAAGCCGC
>CAMDBU010000008.1 GCA_945889495.1 Syntrophobacter sp. SbD2
GGCTTCCACCATCGTCAGCTCATTACGTAACGATCGTTGTATGATGTCTAGTCGTTTCTCGTCTCTCATCGTCAGGGTTGTCATCCTTCCACCCTGACATATTCACGTTGCCGTTAGACCCTGACAGATTCACTTTGCTACAACACGCCGTCGTTGGAAAGCTTGACCACGGTTTTCAGGATGCCGGCCAACTGATCGGCGTTGCCGGAGCGATCTTGGGCCGCGAGCCACTGTTCGATCTGGCCAACCATGTCGGTTAAAGTTTTCGGCTGTTGCTCGGTGGATTCCATGATTCTTGCCAATCTAAAGCGCGCGCCCGATCGATTTGCCATGGGCGCGGTTCGCTGTACGGCAAAGTATAAGCGATGGCTGGCGCGGCGGAAAGCTATTTGTCAGGAAGAATGAAATGGATCTTTGGCTGGAGGAGACGCAAGCTGTCAGCCAATTGACAGCGCCCGATGGGCGGCAGGACGAGGAGTCGCGCCGCGCAGTCGGTTTAGCGCGGTTTATTTTGGCGCGATGAAGGGCCTTGGGCGGTCAACTAAGGTCGAAGCCGTAGAGCGCCGCGGCGTTCTTACAGAGAATTTTTTCGCGGTCGGCGGCGCCGATGTTTTTGAAATCGTCGGCGATCTTATCCTGGGACTTGGGCCAAAACGTCGCGCTGTGCGGGAAGTCCGACGACCAGAGAATGTTGTCGACGCCGATTTTATCGCGCAGGTCGAGGCCGAAGGTGTCGTCGATGAAGGTGGCGTAGAGCTGGCGGCGGAAATACTCGCTGGGCTTGAGCGTCAGCTTGGTCGCGAAGGGCGTGCCGCGGAAGCGGATGCCGCGGTGGTCGAAGCGCTCGTCGATGCGGTGGAGAAAAAACGGCAGCCAGCCGCAGTTCAACTCCGCCGACACCACTTTGAGACCGGGAAATCGCTCGAGCACGCCGGAGATAATCAAAGTCGAAAACGAACGCTCGACTTCGTGTGAATTGATCGCCTGGGCAATTGTCCGCTTCTTCGAGTTGGAATCCCAATCGACCCATTGAAAGCCGGCGAACTCGTGCAGGCTGAGCGGCATTTTCAACTCCTGGGCGGCGGCCCAAAAGGGATCGTAGCTGTCGGAGTGAAACGGCAAGTCGTCCGGTGGCGAGGCCCAGATGATCGCGCCGGCGAGGCCCTTCTTCGCGCAGTCGGCCAAATCGAGCGCCGCCTGTTTGGGATCGTAGAGCGAGATCAGCGCCAGACCTTTCAAACGCTTGGGCGAGTGGGCGCAAAACTCGGCCAACCAATCGTTGTAGACCTGAAAGCAGGCGCGCTGAAAGCCGGCGTCCCTGATCCAAAACATGCGAAAGCCCAGCGTGGTGTAGAGCACATCGCCGGCGACGCCGTCCTGGTCCATGTCCTTCAACCGCTGCGCCGGGTCCCAGCCGCCGCGGTGAGCGCCGGCGTAGGAAAAGCCTTCGAGGAGTTTTTGCAATTCCTCCGCAGATTTGTTGGCGCCGAAACCCAAGATGACGTTGTGCGGCTCGCGCTCAGCTTCGATATGCCACCAGGCGCCGGGCTGGCCCTTGTAGTTGGTCTCCATATGGGGCGCGCTGGCGCGAAATTTCTCGGGCAAACGTTCCTGCCACAGGTTCAACGGTTCGCTGACATGGGAGTCGGCGTCAAGGATGATCTGCTGGGCCATTTAAGAATCTCCCGCTACGTGAATTGTTTGTCGTCATTCGAATCGGTCTCGGAATTTCTCCCGCCAAGGCGCAAAGGCGCCAAGGTCAGAGGGGGATTTCACCGGCCGTAAAAGCGCCGGGCGTTGTCGCCGAGGATGGCGGTCTTATGTTCGGTCTTGAGGTCGTTGCGCTCCAACACTTCGTCGATCTCTTCCATGCAGTTGCTCATCGATATTTCATGGGGGAAGTCCGACGCGAACATGAACGGTTTCGGACCGACGCGGTCGATGGCGTAGGCGAGCGCCTTTTCGTTGCCTTCGCAGCCGACGAAAATCCGATCGTCCTTGAAATAATCGATGGGGTGGCGCTTGAGTTTCAGGCCGCCATATTCCAACTCGCGTTCGAGGCGGTCGATGACCAGCGGTATCCACGCCGTGCCGCCTTCCATGAAGCCGACGCGCAGTTTGGGAAAGCGGTCGAACACGCCGTCGACCATCATGCCGGTCATGGCGATGGCGAGGGGAAACGGCATGCCCAACGCGCGCGTCGCCGGGAAAACCGTGTAGCTGTTGAAGCCCAGGTTGATATAGCTGCCGCCATGGACGGCCATGACGCAATTTAATTTCTCCGCCTCTTCGTAGATCGGCCAGAACTCCTGGTGGCTGACATGGCGGGTGAGACCGTTGGACGGAATCATCGCGCCCATGAAGCCCAATTCTTTGACTGAGCGGCGCAGTTCGCTGACCGCATCGGGCACGTTTTGCATCGGGATCAAGGACACCGCTTGAAACTTATCGCTGCGTTTCAGATAGCGGGTGTGGATGTAATCGTTATACGCCTGGGCATAGGCCAGCGCCCAGGTCGGATAGGCGACGTTGCCATAGGCCAAGCCGGCGGTGGGATAGAGCACCGTGTAGTCGGTGCCGGTCTTTTCTAAAAATTTTAACCACTCTTCCGGCCCGGTGCTGGGATCGAAGGTGCCCGGCGTGCGCGGCGTGCCGTCGGCCGGAGTGTGAAAATTATCCAGGCTCGGAATCCAGTTCCTCGTGCCGCGGTTGTTATAGGGCGCCTTGACGAAGGTCAGGATCTCTTCGGCGTTCTCCATGACATGGCCGTCGGCGTCGACGTAATGATTTGGCATAAAGCCTCCTTTGGAAATTGTTCGATTGCGGAAATGTATTCGCCCGTCTGGTTATATGGCGAGTGAGATCGGGGCGTCAAGCGCCAATGACCGCTAAGAAAATATCTCGGTTCGTGCGCTCTCGTACCGCGTGAGGGATAGCTTTGTGGCGCTTGCCGGATCGCTAGGCGAGTCCCAGCCAGCTCCGCAAGGACTGATGCAAGCGATCGGCATCCTTCGGCGACAATCGGCCGACGGTTTTCAAAGCTAGGTTTTGGTGAACCGTGTAAAGGCCGCGTTAAGTCCAGACGCCTTCCAGTCATCGAGCAGAAATTCGCCAGCGAGCAGCGCGGCTGTCTTGCTGGTTAAGGGAACGATAAAAATGTCTTGAGATGAATGCGCTGCGCTTACGACAACCGCAGGCCGAACCTTGGCGGCGGACAAATCCGAGAATGGATAGCGGACTAGTTGATGATGTCATTCCTGGAGAAGCTGGCCATATACATCGTCCTCGGGATTATCCCAAACCGCGTTGAGCGATGATTGGCTCGCCCCCAGCCAGAATTGGCTCTCTTCGTCAGTCATGAGTGTCACCAAAACTTGCGCGCCCTCGGGAAGGTCGATTTTTTCCAGTGGTTCGATTTTCCCATCGTGGATAAAGGCCCTGAGCGATTTCGCCATGACATGCTCCTTGTAACTGTACGAATCGGCAAACGCATTGATAGATAATAGTAGTCCAAGCCGCGTGGCTGTGCAAAGCTCCATGAGGTTTCACGTTGCCTAGCAGACCGTGTCGCAATTCCGTTCATGGTTCGAGAACCTCACCACGAACGGAATTGCTGGGTAGTGAATTCAGCTACTTCCCCGTTTGTCCTGAGGCTCTCGAAGGGCGAACGTGCGATTGCGACACAGTCTGTAGGCGGGAACCGGGCAGAGCCATCGCGAAGCCAGAGTGCTATCACCCGATCCCAGGGGCAGATCCGATGGGTGGGCGCTACGGTTTTTTGTACAGTTGGTCGACGAAGCCTTCGCGTACCAGTCGGTCGATGAGCGAGTTGTCGGCGAAGGTCTCGATGGGTAGACCTTTTTTGCCCATCAGTTCCAAGCTCGCCGCCACTGCTTCGGCTTCGACGCGCGGCACTCGGTCGACGTATTTGGTCGCGTCGTTATAAATATCCTCGATGGCGCGGCTTTCCTTGAGCCGGCTGAAGTAGGCGATCGCTTTGATGACGCGGCTTTTGTTATTCGGATCGCGTAGCGCGGCGACGCCTTCCAAGTAGGCGCGCATGATTTTCTCCAGCGTCTCCGGCGCGCGCCGTTGAAACTCGCGGGCGACTACCAGTTGGCCCATGGAGTATTGAATGCCGGAGTCGGCGAGCTCGACTAATATTCTATGCGGCGCATCGGTGCGCAGGGTCGCCAGCACGGCGGCGTCGATCTGGCGGTGGCGGAAGGCTAGGGCGACTTCTAAAGTTCCGCCCAACTGGCGAATCGTCACGGCGTTTTCCAAACCGACGCGGCGCAACAGGATGCGGGTCAAATTATCCGTGGTCGAGCCGAAGCGCGACACGCCGAAAGTTTTACCGCGCAGCTCTTCGACTTTCATCACCTCGGGCCGCGCCCACAGGCGCAAATAAGGCCGGTTGGCCAGGCTGGCGATGGCGACGATGGGCGCGCCGCCGAGAGCGGCGGCGATCACCGCGTTGGCGCCGGCGATGGCGCACTGGACATCGCCGCCGATCAACGCCGGCACCATCACGGGACTTGACGAGATGAAAACGAAATTGGCATCGACGCCGTATTTATTAAACGCGCCGACTTCCTGGGCCATCCACAGGCCGACGGCGGTAGGGCCGGTGCTGGAGTAGCCGAGGGTGAGTTTGTTTTTTTCCGCCGCGTTGGTCGGCGCGGATAGCAGCAGCGCTATCAGAGCGGGCGCCACAGCATGGCCGAAACATTTCCATCGTCGTGCCATTCGAATCTCCTCGGGAAATAACCTTTGGTAGTCTGCCTCGCTAATGACACTGACTGCCAATCCGTCATACCCGCGAAAGCGGGTATCCAGGTTAATTTGCTGCCGTCTAAATCTGGATTCCCGCCTGCGCGGGAATGACGGACGATGGGTCGAACCCAAGCTAATATTTTCAAACCCACTCGGCCGGTTGGCTGTCAAACCTCACCGGTAAACGCTGTCGATAAAACCGCTGCTTTCCAATTTGCGGATGAAGCGGTCGTCGAAAAATAGTTTTGGCTCTTGGTCTTTGGCTTTGGGATTTCTTTCGGCGATCTCGTCCACCACCGATCTGACATTGTCCATCGTGGGTAGTGGAACCTTCAGTAGGTACTTAGCGATTTGCACGTCGTAGGTTTCGCTCAATAGGTCGGGGTCGGCGGTGCGCAGGTATTTGCGCAGGACGGTGTAGCTCAAGGCGCGGTCTTTTTTCATCAGGGCGCTGGCCTCGACGACCGCCGACAGATAGCGCCGCACCAGCTCGGGATCGTTGCGGATGAGTTCGCCGCGGGTGGAGACGCCGTTGGCGGCGTAGGCGATGTTGAGGGTCGGCAGATGGAGCATTAACCGATTGCCGAGCTTGATCGCGCGGGAGGTTTGCGGATAGCCGAACACGCCGCCGTGGATGCGCCCGCCTTGCATGGCGCCGACGATCCATTCGCCGGCTCCGATCTCGGCGATGGCGACGTCTTTGCCGTCGGCCAGGCCGAAGTGGCGCAGCGCGATGCGCGCGCCGGTGTGTAACGAGGTGCCGTAGCGGCTGATGCCGATGGTTTTGCCGCGCAGCTGCTCGGGTTTTTCTATCTCGGGGCGCACCACCAGATTGAGCACCAGGGTCCCGACCAAGGTGGCGACGATTTTGACGTCGAGGCCGCCGATGGCGGCGCCGGCGGTGGTGCCGCCGGCGATGTGGACGAAGTCGACTTCGCGCGCGGCTAGCGTGGTGATGCCTTGCAGGCCGCTGGGCATGGCGACGACTTCGACTTGCAGGCCATGCTTGGCGAAAATTCCTGACTCATGGGCCGCCCAGGCTGGCGACATGCTGCCGGAGATGCTGGTGATGGCGGCACGAATCCTGCGCAGACCGGTTTGCTCGGCGGCATGGGTTATGCCGGCACAGAGGAAGAACAGGGCAACCAATATTCGCACCAGCCTGCGTCTTGGCATCGTAAACCTCAGATGGATTCGCTGGCTGTTGCTATAACCCAGATCGGCAAAATTTACATCGGCATCTTGGGAAACTTCGGCAGGGCCGGATTCATGTGATCCCAGGGCTGGGCGCTCGACACGTAGACATCCATGGCAGGTTGATACTGCTTCGGGTCATCTAGGCTACCCGCGGTGATGATCGCCAGATCCGGCATGCTGTTCGACTTGCCAATCAGTCGTGCACCGCAGTCTGGGCAGAAGCCACGGCTAACGGTGTTGCCGCTGTCGGCTTTCATATCGTGATATTTCACATTGCCGGTGACCTTGAGCGTCGCTGCTGGGATGCCGACTGCCGCTTCATAGGCGCTGCCGGTGGCCTTCTGGCAGTCGCGACAGTGGCAGTTGCCCATGAAGATCGGATCGGCGGTGGCTTCATAACGGACCTTGCCGCACAGACATCCGCCGGTAAATTTCGTTGCCATGGTTTGCTCCTTCGGGTTTGGATTCGTTTCTATATCTAGGCTTTCCAGTGCGGTGGGTAGGTGCGCTGGTAGTTGGGCAGCGCTTCGATGCGGCCGGCCCAGCGCGCGAGGTTGGGAAAATATTGCGCCAGCGGCAGCCAGTTGAAGTTAAACGGCTGGGCCGCTTCTTTCGATGCCGCGCGCAGGATTAGCTGTATCATCGGAAAGATCGCGATGTCGGCGGCGCTGATGGTTTCGCCCACCAGCCAAACTCGGCGCGCCAATTTGTCGTCGAGGGCTTTGAGTTCTTGGCGAATGGTTGCCGCGGCCTGCTGGATCTCCTCGACCTGGTCCAAACCTTTGCCGAAGAACATCGGCCGCACCACTTTGTCACCCGCGCTGGTGAAATAGGACTCGCACTCGGAGATCGTCTGCCAGATCAGTCCGCTTTCCTCCGCCGTCGTGCCGAACAGCGGCGGGGCTGGATACTTGCGGTCGAGGTAGCTCATCATCGCCAGCGACTCGTAAACCACGAAGTCGCCGTCCTTCAACGTCGGCACCTTGCCGCGCGGGTTGAGTTGCAAATAGTCCGGCGCTTTATGCTCGCCCTTGGAGAATTCCAACAGCTTTGACTGGTACTCCAAGCCTTTGACTTCCAGCGTCAGCATGACGCGCCAGGCAAACGGACTGCCGCTGCCCCAGTAGAGTTCGATGGCCATGGTAAGGGTCTCCTGTCCCGTCAACTTATCGAACAATGATCGCACTGTGAACAGGCACCGGAAAAAAACCGCATACTCGATACTGAGCGGCTGTGCGGCGACAAATTCACGCCAAAGGTGGTTGGGGCTGTGGCGGCGCTGGTTGCCGAGGGCGCGGCGCCGATCAGTTCAATCCTGCGCGAAGTAGGTGTGAACGTTGCTCGTATATTGAATATACCAGACCAGCGATATTGGATAGACGAGCAACCGCGACAATTGACAACTTATTGATTGCAGGAGTAATTTCGAATTGATGATTGTTGGATATCCAATATACGAGATCTGTTCACTCAATGGTTGGCGCTCCGGAACAATCATCTCAAATTAAATGCAAGAACTAATTGACATCATAGAGAAACACAAGGCAATCAACTTTGTTGAACTGCTTAAAACCAAGGAAGGTTTGAAAGAATTTTCCACAATATTTTATGAGGACGTTGCTGAAATTTACGACATTGTCACAAGGATCAAGAATGTTGAGAGAAATCCAACAGGATTTTCAATAAACGATGCAGCAATATTAGGGCTTCTTGTCAGGATATGGAAGTTACTTAAAGAAGTTGTGAAGTATTATAAAGCTGACAACGGACAAATAATTTCACATTTCGACCGGCAAATCGTTGAGTCTGCAATTACAGCGAGCTACCTTTTGGTAAAAGAAGAGAATGAACTGATAGAAGATTATAGAAAGTGCTCATACAAAAATAGACTTGAAGCATTAGAGGAAGCAGAAACAAAGGAGTTTTACAAAACTCCGGCAGGAATTCGGTTGTTAAAATCTATCCGAGAAAAAATGGCCACCGAAGGGTTTGACCAAAACTCATTTGAACAACAAATACGCAGAAGATGGAGGCTTGAAGGGAAATCCTTCCGACAAATTTTCGAGCAACTTGAACCTGACGAATTTTATAAACTAATTTACGGCATACCATCAGAGTCATTGCATGGATCATGGAATGAATCCTTGGATTTTGATCTTGCAAAAAATGATGATGGTACATTTTCCCCACACCCTTTCTACCAGCCCGTTGATGTACGATTTGTCACTCCAATCTTACGGCTTACCAATGCCCCATATTTGTTGTGGCTAGAACGAATTGACTGCAAAAATGAATATATTGAAAAGGTATTCAAATGGATAGAAAACATTAATAAACGATTGTTTTTAGCATTTGAAGAAACCTATGACTTGCGCTAACCATTGCATTCACCAGACGGCAAGAAGCGCGAGCGGCGCTGACGCGGCAAGCTTTGGTGGGCCGCTGGTGATGCAGGTCGTTAACCCCCAGGATTGAATTGATTTCTCCATCAACTCAAATCTAACCAATCTCTTTTTCTTTCGCCGCGCTTTGCTTCGGTGATGCGTTTCGCGACTACGCCTCGTCCAATTCCGGATAATGGTGGAAGATGCCGTGCTCGTTGAACGCCAATCGGCGCGGCGATCTTAGACTGGCGCAGACGCGGATTTTTCCCGTGCTATCAAGTATTTCTGGACGCTAGCGTGCGGCCTGTTTAATCGCGTCCCGCAGATAGCGGAGCGTCAGGGTCGTGAAGGCGATCATGTTGGGTTCTCGGTCCGGTAGGCCTGTCTCCTGCACGTCGACGCGCGTTATCGGACCGGAGACGCAGATCGTCGTGCGGCCGGGCGGCAATCCGGAGCGGCCGCGGGTGGGTCCGGCGAGGCCGGATTCGGCGATGCACCATGTGGCGCCCAGGCGCTGGCGCATGGCGGCGGCGATGGCTGTGATCATCTCCGGCGTAGTGCCGCGATAGTTCTCAAACATCGATGCCGGCACGCCCACCAGCGCCGTGCGCGAGCCCAAGGTGTAGAGCACGCCGCCGCCGGCGTAGTACTTGGACGCGCCGGCCACCCACAGCAGCGCGGCGGATACGAGGCCTCCGGTAGTGGACTCCGCCACGCAAACCGTCTCGCCGCGCTCGGTCAGCAAGGCGGCGATCTCGTTGGCAAGGTCTTTCTGTTCGTCGGTAAGAAAAGACATGGGCGCCTCCGTGGGATTCTTAACTTGCGCTGGTGTCACATTGGCACCGCGATATTTGTCACTCCGTAAATTCAGTGCCAACCAATCATTTTTGCTGCGCCCGGTTTTCGCGTCAGCATTGCCGACCGCTACCTACGCTTCATCCAGCTCGGGGTAATGACGGAATATGCCGTTCTCGTTGAACGCCAAGCGGCGCGGCGAGGCGAGATATTTCTTGATGCGCGGGCGGGACATGACTTTGTCGTGCAACGCGACCACGCGCGGGCAGGAGGGCTCGACTTTGGCCATGGCGCGGGGAAAGGCGTAGCGCAGACCTTCGACCATTTGAAACAGCGATAGGTCGGTGTAGCAAATCTTTCTGCCGAGCAGGTAGGGGCGCGCGTTGCCGTTCTGGGTCAAAATCTTTTCGTAGTAGCCCATGAACTTCGGAATGCGTTGGGAAGTGAAGAACGCCGAGCGCTTCTTGGCTTCCTCCTTCTGCTCTTCATAATAAAGCGCGTTGGCGATCGGATGGTGCGTCGCGCCGACCTCGGCGACCCAGTCGGTGATGGTCAGTTGCAACTGATGCACCCACAGCCGGCTGGCTTGATCTTTCGGCACTAGTCCCAGACGCGGTCCGAGGAACTGTAAAATATTGGCGGTCTGGCCGATCATCAGTTTGCCGGCCTTCAAGAACGGCGGCGCGAAGGATGGATGCTCGACGGTCGGATCTTCGAGTATCTTCACGATGCCGGGGCGGCCGAAGGCCGGATCGCGGGCGACATCGACATAGTCGGCGCCGGCGTCTTCGAGAGCCAGGCGAACGAATTCGCCGCGGCCCTGGATCGATGGTTGGTAGTAAAGTTCGTAGCGCATTTTGGGCTCCTTCGTTTTCGTTTTCGTGATCGTGGCTCGTGCTCGTTTTCGGAATCGTCGCAATTTATTCAGCGCGGCGCTAGCTTGTCGATCGCCCCGCTGGTCTCCATTGCTCTGAGCAAGCTGTTATCGAAAATTCCCTTCACGTCTACTTTCGGCAGCGGCGGGCCTTGGGCCTGCATGGCGTCGATGGTGGCGCGGGCCGAAATTTCGTCGACGTAGGGGATGCGCGGCAAATCGCCGGCCATTTCGTCGTAAAATCGATTGAGCACTTCCGGGTCGCGCTGGCGTGTGTATTTGGCGATCACTTTGATGGTCGCTTCTTTTTGCGTGCGCACGGCGTGCAGCCCTTCGATGTAACCGCGCAGGAAGGCCTCGCTGCTATCGCGCCGTTCGCGTAAAAATCTTTTGGTGATGCCGCTGACGGTTATCAATTGGCGGATGCCGAGATCGCGGATCGCGCTGAAGCTGCGCAGCCCCTGTTTCTCGGCGGCGAACGTGTTGGGCGCGGTGAGGATGGTCGCGGCGGCTTGTTTGCGCAGCACGGCGGCGGCGCGCTCGGGCTGGCCGGCGGTGCCGAACTGGACGAACTGCACTTCGTCCTTGCGGATGCCGACCTTCTCCAAGACTTTCAACATGTAGCCGTAGGTCGGGCTGGTGGGATCGAGGGCGAGCCGTTTGCCGCGCAGCTCTTCGATCTTGGTAATGCTCGGATCGGTGATGATCACGTAATGGTTAACCGTGTTGTATTGGGTGGCGATGAAGACGCCGTCGCCGCCGCCGGAAACCAGCCGAATCAAACCTTCGGCGCCGCCTTGATAGGCTTGAATCTCGCCCGAGGTGAGCGCTGAAAGCATGACGCGATTGCCCTGGATATAAAGGATCTTGACGTCAACGCCATGCCTGGCGAATAGGCCGAGGTCATGGGCAACCCAGAGCGGCGCGAAGCTGCCGCTGATCGCCGAATAGGCGACGGCCATGGAGGGAAGTTTTCTTTCTTGCGCGCTGGCTTGGTTCACGGCGCAAATCAGTAACAACGGTAAGATCGATTGTACGACGAAGGCTCGAAGGTGTTTGTGGGCGAAAGATTTTTCGCCCCTACGGCCCGTTTGGCACCTGTTGTCATCCTAGGCGAAACATAGCTTCCGCAGCGAGATAGCTTTTTCATCAACCTGCCTACTTCAATATTTTCCGCGCGAACTCGCCGGCCGGTTCGCGCCAGTTCTGGATCACGTCTTCGCCGTAGAAGCGGCGCTTTTCAAATTCTTCCGGCGTGGTGATGTCTTTTGCCGCCGGCGTGTTGTGGCGCGCCAGCCATTTGGTATCAACGTCGAAGCGGCGGCTACCCTGAGTGAGAGCGCGGCCGTAGAGCTCCTGGCCTTCCTTACTGAGCAGCCAATTCAAATAGACTTTGGCGGCGTTGGGGTGGGGCGAGTTGGCCATCATGCCGACGGTGCCGAAGCCGTTACTGCCGTTCAAGCCCTCTTTGAGATTGAGCAGCAGTTTGATCGGCAGGCCATTTTTCAAATAGGGCTCCATGAAGCGCTGCGCCACCGCCAGCGCGATGGCGATGTTGCCGCGCGCCAGGGCGACGGCGATCTGTTGGCCGTCGCGGTGTATATACAGCTGCTGATCGGCGAGCTTCTGGAGAAACTCTTTCCCCTTGGCGCGCATCAGATAGCCCCACAGTCCTTGGCCGGCGCTCGCCACGCGTGGCTCGAACATGCCGATCTTGCCCTTCCACTTGGGCTGCAAGAGGTCCTCGTAGGAAGTGATCTCGTTGGGTTTCACCAAGTCGGTGTTGTAAAACGGCGGCACGGTGAAATCGGCGGAGAACGAATAAATGAAGCGGTTGGTCTTGAGATTGTCTTCCCACATATGGCCGCCCCACCATTGCTTGGGGTCTTTGACTTCGGGCAGGACGATCTGGTCCATGAACGGCACCAGCATGTTGTCGTTCTTGAGCGGCTGCAAGGTGCCAGAGCCGCCGTGCAAAACGTCAAAAAATTTCACGCCGGCTTTGAATTCCGAGATCGCCCGGTTGGCATTCTGCGGCCCCGGCGCCGAGAGCAGTTCCAACTCAATGCCGAAGCGGCTTTCGAAGGTCTCTTTGAACTGCCGGCGCAGCACCGCCGTCGGTGGCCCACCGACGACAACTTTGCCTTCCTTCTTGGCCGCCTCGACGAGACGGCGCCATTCGTCTTGGGCGTCAGCGGCGCGGGCGCTGTCGATGCCGGTGAGACATAGAAGGAGAATTAAGAAATTAACTTTCAAGCGCCAACGCATCATGCCAAAAATTTCCTCGCGACCGATTTCCCAAAACCCAGGTGAGATTGTGGGTTGCTGATTTGAATAGCTTAGTTTCGCTGAGGAAGTCAAAGTGGCTAGTGGACATTTTCTCCGGCCTGGAGTACGGCACTAGAGAGCGGAGGAGAACATATGCAGGTACTCGTTTGGTTGCTGTTACTAACCCTGACCGCAGCGCCGGCTTTCGCCCAGGCGCCGTTTTATCAAGAAAAGACGATCACGGTGATACTCGGCGGACCGCCGGCCGGATCAGCCGACCTGCGCACCAGGGCGGTGACCAATATTCTGCGCAAGCATATTCCCGGCAATCCGACCATCGTCATTCAGCATATGGGCGGCGGCGGCGGCCGCCAGGCGGCCAATCATGTTTTCAAAGTCGCCAAGCCCGATGGCCTGACCGTCGGCAGCATGGGCGCGGCGCTGGTGGCCAACGCGGTGTTGGGCGAGCCCGGCGTGCAGTATGACATCGATAAGTTTACTTATCTCGGTACGCCGGATAGCTTGCAGCACTATCTGTTTATTACGCACCGGGACGCCGGCGTGGGCAGCCTCGACAAGTTGCGCACGACCGCGGGGGTGCGCATCGCCAGCCAGTCGGTGGGTCACCCGATCTATATCACCGGGCGGGTTTTCGCTTATCTCCTGGGTATGAAAGAGCCGAGATTTGTCGTCGGATTTACCGGCCCCGAGATCGACGTAGCTCTGGTCCAGCGCGAAGTCGACTCTCGGGTCACCACCGGTGACACACTGATGCGGCGCAACCGCGACTTATTGGACAATGGGCTGGTGGACGTCCATGCCAGCATCGAGATCCCTAAAGGCGAACGTAATCCGCGATTCGCCCAGGTGCCGGAAGCCGAGACCTTTGCCAAAACCGACCGTGAGAAAAAAATGGTCGAAATGTTTCGCGCCTTCCGCATCGCCGGGCAAAATTTTTTCCTGCCGCCGGGTGTACCCAGAGATCGAGCGCAGATTCTCGCCGACGCCATGCGTAAGACGCTCAGCGATCCCGAGTTCTTAAAAGAATATCAAAAGCTCTCCGGCGAGGAAGCCTCACCGCTGGCGGCAGAAGCGCTGGAGAAAGTCATCCGCGAGCTGCCGCGCGACGCCAATGTCGTTGAGTTGTTCAAGAAACTGGCCGGCGCCGACCCATTGCCGGCGCGGTGATGAACAGTCGCGATGGGTGGGAGATGGAAATACGATCTCACCACGAAGGCACGAAGAGGGTAGGGGCGAAAAATCTTTCGCCCCTACTATAACCCTGCGTGCCTTCGTGGTGAAAAATCTTCGGTTACCCTTTTAAAGTCTTGTTGAAGTGATCCACGGTGCGCTGCCAAGCGAGTTTGGCGGCGCCTTCGTCGTAGCGCGGCGTCGTGTCGTTATGAAAGCCGTGATTGGTTTTGGCGTAGATAAAGCCTTCGTGCTTGATGCCATTAGCCTTAAGCGCGGTTTCGTAGCCCGCCCAAGTGCCGGTGGTGTTGGGGTCCAATTCCGCATCAGCGAAATGGGCCAAAATGGCTCCTTTGATCTTTGGCACGTCCGCGGGCGCCGGCGCGCGGCCGTAAAAGGGCGCCCCAGCGGCAAGTTGCGGCACTCGTACTGCCAACTGGTTCACCATGCCACCGCCAAAACAAAAACCGACCGCTCCGAGCTTGCCGGTCGATTGAGGATGTTTTAGCAAAAAATCGGTTGCCGCGGCAAAGTCTTCGGTAATTTTCGGGCCGTTGAGTTGCTTTTGCATTCCCAGCGCCTTTTCATCGGCTTCGGCGCCATATTTGTCGACACTCGGGTAGCCGCCCAATGGCCAGATAGCATCGGGGGCGAACGCCATGAATCCGTTGACCGCTAAGCGGCGTGCCACGTCTTCCACATAGGGGTTCAAACCGCGATTTTCGTGAATGACAACAACGACGGGAAATTTGTCGCCGCTAGCCGGGCGCGCGAGTAAGCCGCGCATTTTCCCGTCGGTGGCGTTGCCGTTCGGTGACGAATAAAAAGTGTACTCGGCCTTGATCCGTTTGTCGTCTTTCGGCACTTGCTGTGCCCATGCGTAATTGGGCCGAAGCATGTCCCACAAAGCTGTCGCCGTGAGTCCGCCGACGGCGAATTTCGCCGCGCCGTCTAAGAACTCACGCCGGTTCACCGTGCCATGCACGTACTTGTTGAATAGACTGAGTAACTGCGGATCGAAATCGCTGGCTTTCTTTCTGTCCACGATCAAGTTCCTCCTATCGTTAAAAGTCTTTGAAATAATCGCTGTACTGTAAGTGCGCGCTAATCGTCTTCTATCGATCAGAATTGAATCATATCGAACTTTGTCAAAGTCACCTGCTGAGCCACGCCCGGCGCATTGGTAAGATGATAGGCGGTATACTGTTCGAAATAGGTATCTTCCGACGACATGCCGTCTACCGGGATAATCACTTTAAAGCCCCTGAATGCGGCTTGACTGCCGGTGGAGATCACGGCGCCATGAGCCGCGGTGCCGATAACGATTACGGTCTTGATGCCTTTATCGCGAAGGATCTTTTCCAAGTCCGTCCCGACAAATTTGTCGGCGGGTGCCCGCACGAGGGGTTCACCGGCGATAGGGGCCACTTCTGGGAAAATATCGGCGGGCGTCGATGATGTCGTGTAGCTGTATATAACCGATACGCCCTTGGTCCTGGCTTGAGTCAAGAAAGCTTGAATCTTGGGCACGGAGGCGACGCAGCGCGGCCGCCGTTCGTTATTGCAAGTCTGTTTTACGATATCCAATACAAGATAAGCGGTTGATTTAGGATCGTCGATCTTAACCGGCTTCAACTCCGGCGCCTTAGGCGCTTGCACGCTCGCCCACTCGTCGATGATCGTCTTCGACTGGGCGAACGACGCAACGGAGTAGAACAAAGTCGCTGCTAACGACAGGAAAATTATTTCAACTATCCGGATTGAACGATCTTTCCGAAATGGTAGATGGCTCACGGAATTCTCCATGTTTGTTGTTACCAAAAAAATTATCGTTGTGCCCGTATTGTCCGACCGGAGTCGCCAGTGCATCAATGCTTGGTGATTTTGTCCAGAAGGTAACCTAACGAATAGTTTAGTCAATACACCTTATCGGGTATTCCTGTAAGTGCTCTTTTGGGGAAAGGCCATGGTTGAGCCGGAAATTAAATCGGCTATTGTCGTCTCCATGGCGAAGGAACCTTTCGATAGTCCGCCGGCGCAGGCGGATGGGCTTCGCCGTTCACTGCTTGATCTCCACGACGCGCTGTTGCGTCTGCACAAAGTTTTGATCGAGTCCGAGCGACTGGTCTACGAACGCGAGGTCGCGCCGATCCGTTCGCCGAGCCATTTTTTTCAGCTGCTCACCGGCGATCCCTATTTCGCCTGGCTGCGGCCGGTCTCGCAGCTGATCGTCGCCATTGATGAAACCATGGACGATAAGGAAGGTCTTACCGGCGCCAGCGTCGACGCGGTGATGCGCCAGGCGGTGTTCCTACTGATGCCGGCCGAGAGCGCCGGCGAATTCGGCGCCCGCTACGTCGCCGCCCTACAACGCGACCCGCGCGTCGTGCTCAGCCACGCCCAAGTGGCCAAGCGCATCGGCTCGGGGGCGGCGGCGACGTGAAGTGGCGTGGACGGTGGACCGGTAGCGTTTAGTTGCTCGGATTTTTCACCACAGAGGGCACAGAGATCACAGAGAGAATTTAAGAAGAAAAATCTCTTCCCTTTGCCCGACCCTCTGTGTGCTCTGTGAGCTCTGTGGTGAAACAATCCCCTTCCGAACTCCTCGCTGCCACCGCTAGTTCACTTTTCACAGTCGGAATCGCCGGATGCCGTCCACCAGCCGTTTGACGTTGAAGTTGATCAGAAGCCCTTTGCCGATCGATGCGAGTTTCATATACGTGAGCAATTGCGCTTCGTGAATCGGCAAGGTCTTTTCGATGCTCTTCAGTTCGATGATGACCTGCTCATCGACCAGCAGGTCGATTCTAAATCCGCAGTCCAGTTGAACCTCTTTGTATTCGATGGCGACAGGAACTTGCAGGCGAAAAGGAAGATCGTTGAGAGAAAGTTCGCGCGCCAAGCACTGCTCGTAGGCCGATTCGAGCAGACCCGGCCCGAGCGCGCGATGGACTTCGATGGCGCAGCCGATGATTTTTCCCGTCAAGGCGTCGCTGGTTGCTTGGGGGGTCATGTGGATAATGGTCTCGTTTGGCGACAACGCGTTCGGATTATTCACCACAGAGGGCACAGAGATCACAGAGAAAATTTTGAAAAATATTCCGACTCTGTCCGAACCTCTGTGCCCTCTGTGAGCTCTGTGGTGAAAAAATCCGAATTCTGAATGTCTATCAATCCATCTTGATATCGACGATCACCAACTCGTCCTTGGCGAGTGCTTCCTTGAACACCGGAGAGAGCTGATCTTTTTGGGTCACGCTGTAGCTTTTGGCGCCGTAGAGGTCGGCGAGTTTGGCTAGGTCGGGGATGAACAGTTCGGTGCCGATGATCCGGCCGCCGTAGTTGTTTTGCTGGTCGCGGCGCATGCCGCCGTAGGCGTTGTTGCGCAGGATCAGGACCATCACCGGGATGTTGTGGTAGCGCGCGGTGGCGAGCTCTTGCTGCTCCATCATGAACGAGCCGTCGCCGGTGATGCAGATCACCCGGGCGTCGGGGCGGCCGATTTTGACGCCGTAGGCGGTGGCGAGCGCGGTGCCGATGGCGCGGAACTCGCCGGCGTGGATGATGGGAACTTTGGAATCGATGTTGCGCAGGGTGTCGCCGGTCATGCCCGAGGTGGTGATGATTTCCTTGCCGGTGAGCTGTTCGTTGAGTGCGCGCAGCACCGAGACATAGCCGAGATTCTGTTTGCCGATGGTTTCGTCGATGCCCTTCAGCCATTCACCTTTGGCTTGCGCCACCGCTTTGCCGTTGTCGGGACGGGCGGGTTTCGCCGGCTTGGCTTTGACGCCGTCGATGATCGCGCGTAGGGCGGTCTTGGCGTCGGCTTGGATGGCCAACTCGGCGGGGTAAATGCGGCCGAACTGTTCTGGGTCGGTGTCGATATGAATGATTCGGCCATTTTCCGGCATGACTTTGTGGCCGAAACCGAGCGTCGTGCCCTCGCTAAAACTAGTGCCGACGGCGAGTACCAAATCGGCTTTCTGAAAAAATGGCCGGGCGTACATGCGGCCGCCGTTGCCGAGACAGCCTAGCGCCAGCGGATGATTCTCGGGAAAAACGCCTTTGGCGGTGTAGCTGCTGGCTACCGGCATTGATAGCAGTTCCGCTAGTTCTTGCACTTCCTCTTGTGCCTGGGCCCAGTCGACGCCGGTGCCGGCGAGCACTACTGGAGTTTTCGCGCCGAGCAACAGATCGACGGCAGCGCCCACCGTGCGCGCGTCCACCGCCGGGGCGGCGGGATTGGCCGACGGCGCGAAGGTGATCGGTTCGGGCAGATGGGTTTCCTGCAAGTCTTCCGGGATGCAGAAAAACACCGGCCCCTGGCGGCCGCGGGTGGTTTGGCGGAACATTGAATCCAACACCGAGCCCAACTCTTCGACGCGCCCCAAGCGCGCGCTCTGCTTGGTGATCGGTTGAAACAAACGCACATGCTCCATGCCATGCCAGGAAGCCCAGTGGCCCTTAGCGAAAGATTCCGTGCCGATGTCGGACGAGATCACAAATAGCGGCACCGCTTCTTTATAGGCTTGGGCCACCGCGGTGACGATATTCGTCGCGCCGCCGCCGGCGGAGACCAAACATACCGCCGGCTGCTTGGTCACCCGGGCGTAGCCCAGCGCCATATTGCCGGCGCCGCCTTCATGCTGGGCGTTGATGAAGCGCAGCTCAGGCCGCTTGGCGATGGCGTCGCCAAAGGGGAATAGGGTGTGGGCGAGCACGCCAAAAATACACCGGACATTTTGCGAAATCAGGTAATCGACGACAGTCTCAGCGACATTGGGTGCGGTCATGGGTGGTAATCCTCCTAAATGGTTAGGTTTGCTTAGTGCAGCAACCGGCGAAAAGCAATCACCGCGGCATTTTTGCCGCGCAGGTCGTGCTCGGACGGCGCTCACAGTAGGGTAAATTTACGTTCACGGCGGCGCCTTAGCGTGTTATCATTGGTCAGGATTGAAATTTATGACCGGCGGCGCAGAAGCGATCTCAGGCGCGAAGAACGAGAGGTAGCCCATGGAATCCATCGTACAGACAGTTGCCAACGTTGTGATCGTCCAGGTAGACGGTCGCGTCGATCACAGTACGGCGCCGGCGTTCGGCAGCGTGCTTTTACCCCATATCGAAGGTTGCGCCGGCGACGAGAAAAAACTGGTGGTTGACTTGAGTAAAGTCAATTATATGAGTAGCGCGGGGTTGCGAGTGTTGATGATCGCCGCAAAGGGTTGTCGCAAACAGGCGGGTAAAGTTGTGCTAGCTGGGCTGCAGCCGAGCGTTTTGGAGGTCTTCAAAATCGGTCGTTTCGACATGGTGTTGGACACTTACCCGACTGTGCGCGACGCGCTGGCGGCGATTTCACCGGCCGCGGCGGCGATCTATGTCGAGCACTAAGCATGCAAAGTTCATTACCCGTCCGCCGTACCGAAGCGCTGACCATCGACGCCGTGGCACACTGCACCGAGTTCGCTAGCGCGCAGGCGCGTCAGGCGGGCTTTCCTGCGGCGCGGGTGGACGAAGTCGAGTTAGTGGTCGAAGAAGTGGCGGCGAATATCTGTCATTACAGTTACGGCGATCGCCTCGGCAATGTCGAGCTGGTTTGCCAGCTGCTTGGGGATCGAGCGTTGGCGCTGGAATTCACCGATGGCGGGCAACCCTTCAACATGCTCGCCATGCCTGAACCCAATCTCGCTGTCGATATCGATCAGCGCGGCTTGGGTGGCGTCGGTGTGCCGATGATGCGAGCCTTAGTCGACCGGGCGAGCTATCGGCGCGACGGTCAGCGTAATGTTTTGCGCCTGGAATTTCATTCGGCCTGCCGTTTGGGCGGTGCATCGCAAATCGATTCAAACGAATAACCGACGACGCTCATGCGCATCTGCTTTTGGGGAACCCGAGGTTCCTTGCCCAGCGCCATCGATGGCGCGGCGATTCGCGCCAAGATCAAACGCGCACTGGTCCAAGCCGACGGCCGGAAGTTCGCCGATGCCGCGGCCATCGACCGATTCATCGATAACGAATTGGAATTTCCCGTCGCCGGCGGTTACGGCGGCAACACTTCCTGCGTCGAGATCGGCGGCGGCGAGCAGTACACGCTGTGCGACATGGGTTCGGGGCTGCGCTGTTTCGGCGAGCAGATGATGGCGCGCCATGGACCGGCGCGGCCGCAGGTCTATAATTTTTTCATGTCCCATGTGCATTGGGATCATATCATGGGCTTCCCGTTTTTCCCGCCGGCCTATATTCCCGGCAACACCATCCGCATCCATGGCGCCCATCCGCAGGCTTGGCTCGAAGAGGCGTTTCATCGCCAGCACGCCGATCCCTGTTTCCCGGTGCAGTGGGAGCAGTTGCGCGCGACCATCAGTTTCATCTCGCTGGAGACCGATCGTTGGTACGACATCGATGGTCTGCGCGTCAAAGCCAAGCGGCAGTTCCATCCGGGCGACTCCTACGGCTACCGCTTCGAGAAAAACGGCCGCAGCATGGTCTACTCCACCGATGGTGAGCATAGGCTCAAGTCGGAAGCGGAAACCGCGGCGATGGTGGAATTTTACTGCGACGCCGACCTACTGGTATTCGACGCCATGTATTCGCTCAAGGACATGATGGATGGCAAGGCGGACTGGGGTCATTCGAGCAACATCGTCGGCGTCGATCTCTGTCTGCGCGCTGCCGTTAAGCATTACTGCATGTTCCACCACGAACCGGCCTACGACGACGCGACGATTTATTCGGTCCTCGGCGAAACCCGCCGTTACGCCGAGCTCATCGGCGAAAATCAATCGCTGCAAATCTCCACCGCCCACGACGGCCTGGTCATCGATCTCTAACTTCGTGGCTCACTCCGAGGATCTCCCGCCCCAGCGCAAATGGTTTAGCTGGCACCTGTTCGACGGCCTGGGCGCCGACAATGGCCGCAAGGCGGCGATCGCGATTTTGCTGTTGTTGGCGCTGGGGCAAGTCTGGTTCGGCGAGGCGGGCTGGACTCGGGTGCGCGATCTGTGGTTCGACGCCTATCAGCGCGCTCTGCCGCGGTCGGTGACCCAGCTGCCGGTGGTGATCGTCGATATCGACGACGAAAGTCTGCAACAGTTCGGCCGCTGGCCCTGGCCGCGCACGCGTTTGGCGCAGTTGATTTCGGCGACCCATCGCTTGGGCGCCTTGGCCGTCGGTCTCGATATCATCATGCCCGAGGCCGACAGCCAGTCGCCGGAGAGTTTGCTCGCCGAGCGCGCCGATGCCACGCCGGAGTTGCGCCGCAGCTTCGCCGCGCTGCCGTCCAACGATGCGCTGCTGGCGGTGACCCTCGGCCAGGTGCCCGCGGTGCTCGGCCGTGCCGCGCTGGCCGATGCGCCGCCGCGAAACAATTACCGCACCAGTCAAACTCCAGTCGTGATCGCCGGCCATTCGCCGCTCGAGTTCGCGCCGCGCTACGGCGGGCAGATTATCAATCTGGAGACGCTCGAAGCGGCGGCCCATGGGCGCGGCTATCTGAACGACAGCCGCGACGCCGACGGCGTGGTGCGCAGCATGCCGTTGGTGCTAAGCGTCAACGGCGACCTGGCGCCGGCCTTGGCCGTCGAGCTGTTGCGCGTGGCCAGCGGCCAAGCGGCCTACTCGGTGCGCAGCGACGGCGATGGCATCGTCGGCTTACAGATCGGCACCTCGGTGATACCCACCGACGGCGACGGAAAGTTGCGCCTGTACTATTCGCCCGCCGATAGCCGGCGGCGGGTTTCCGCGGCGGCGATCCTGCGCGGCACGCTGCCGGCCAAGGCGTTGGCCAATCAAGTGGCGCTCATCGGCGCCACCGCGGTGGGCATCAGCGACGTCGCGGCGACGCCGCTGGGCGCGCGCATGGATGGCGTCGAGATCCACGCCCAATTGATCGAAAATATTCTATACGGCAGCCGGTTGATTCGCCCAGCGACGGCGCGCTGGTGGGAACTCTTCGCGCTGGTCGCCTTCGGCGTGGTTTTGATCGTCGCGTTGCCGCGCCGCAAGCCGACCCTCGGCATGATTTTGTTTTGCGCCATCGCCGCGACGCTGGTGATCGCGAGCTTCATCGCCTTTCAAAAGTTGCGCGTGCTCTACGATCCGACGCTGCCGGTGGCGGCCAATGGCGTGGTTGTCGGCTTGCTCCTGACCGCCGGTTTTTCCGCCGCGCTGCGCCGGCGCCGCGAACTCGATGCCGAATTGGCGCTGGAGCGCAACGAGCGTCTGCGCGCCGCCGGCGAGCTGCGCGCGGCGCGGGAAATTCAGATGGGCATGTTGCCCGATCCGAATTCGATCGACGGCCTGCCGGCGAGTTTGGATTTCTTCGCTGTGTTGGAGCCGGCCGAGGAAGTGGGCGGCGATCTTTACGACGGCTTCATGCTCGATGAGCGGCGGCTTTTTTTCATGATTGGCGATGTCTCGGGTAAGGGCGTACCGGCGTCCTTGTTCATGGCGCTGACCAAGACGCTGTGCAAGACCCTGGCGCGGCAGGGGTGCGCCGAGCTCGGCCAGGTGCTGGATTCGGTCAACCAGGAAATCTCCCAGGACAATCCCACCGTGATGTTCGTCACCGCCATCGTTGGCATCATCGATAGCCGCACCGGCGAGGTCGAGCTGTGCAACGCCGGTCACAATGCGCCGCTGCTCCTGCGCCGCGGCGCGGCGCTCCATGAACTGGACGGCGCCGGCGGTCCGCCGCTCGGTCTCGACGGCAGGGTCCGCTATCCGACCCAGCGCTTACGCATGGCCGAGGGCGATATTTTGCTTCTGGTCACCGATGGCATCACCGAGGCGGAAAATCGTTCCCACGCGCAGTACGGCTTGGCGCGCATTGTTCAATGTCTGGCTGAAACGCCGGTGGCGAGTGCTGCCGCGGTGTGCCAGCAGCTGCGCGCCGATGTGAAAATCTTTATCGCCGACGCCCCGTCCTCTGACGATCTGACGTTGCTGGCGGTACGCTTCAGCGGGAATCGTTCGGACTAGCGGGGAAAACCTGATCGCGGCTTTGTCCGTTCACTAACGCAGGATCACTTCGACGCGGCGGTTACGCGGTTCGGCCTGTTCGTCGGCGGTGGGTACTAACGGTTCGCGCTCGCCGCGGCCGACGGCGCGGATGAAGGTGGCTTTGATGTTGTTTTGCACCAGCATGGTGCGCACCGCTTCGGCCCGTTGCAAGGACAGCCGGTCGTTGTCGGCGTCGCTACCGACCCGGTCGGTGTGGCCGGTGACCTGGACTTCGACGGCTTGGCGGCGCGCCGCCTCGGCCATCAGCGTGTCCAATTGCAGCCGGGACGCCGCGGTGACCTGGGTGCTGTTGGTGTCGAAGTACAGCGTGAAGCTGAGCGCTTTGGGCGGTTGCGCGGCCAGCGCCGCGCCGAAGATTTGATCGGTCTGCGCGGCGCTCGATGCTTGCCGTTGGATGTTTCCGGCGCTGTCGACAGTGGCGCCACCAAAGGGCTGATCCAAGGTCACTGCCTGGGCGCCCTCGCCAACGATCACCGCCGTGGATGCGCCGCCTTCTTCGGGCAAGAGGACGACGTAAGTATTGACCTTGGGCGCCGGTTTCACCGTGGCGCAGCCGGCGAGCATCAAGCAGGCGAGCCAAATCTGCCGGCGCATGACCCTGCGACAGTTCTGGAAATAGTTTTTATTCTTCAACTTGGACCGCGAAAGTGGTGCCGCGCACGCCCAGGATGGTGGTCGGAGTCTTGACCTTCATAGCGTCGGGGGAGCGTTTGGCGATTTGGCCGGAGACCACGGCGAGGGTGCCGCGTTGCACTTCGGTGACGAACTCGCCGTCCTGGGTGGTCGGGTTGAAGCGGAACTGTTTCAACTCGATGCGGCTGTTGGGACCGGCGGACAGCCGTGAGCTGTCGATGAAGGTCAACCCCACCGCGCCATTGGCGCCGGTGATTAGGACATCGGACTGCTGCACCAGATCGCCGGGCTTGGCCGGCTGCTGGATTTTGTCGCGCAGGATGAACACCGCGCCGCTGACATTCTTGATCTGGCCGATATCGGCCAGCGCCACAGTGGCCGATGCGGCGATGGCCGCGAGCGACAATAGAATGGTCCGAAAGCAACGATTCATTGAATTACCTTTCCTACGTTTAATAGCCGGGTCAATTTTTACCGCTCGGTCATTGTATCAGACCAGCGGTTTTCGCGCCAATCGCGCCGGGCCACGTAGACGGCGCGAAAGCTATTGACGATGAACAGCAGCACCGCCACGGCGCTGAGTAAGCCACCCCACTTTTGCCCGCCGGGGAGGAATCCCAGGTCGCCGATGACGCGCGCCAGCAGTGAAACATGCAGCAACCCGGCGTGGAGATGGAACGAAGCGTCGAATTCTACGGGGAGCTGGAAGAGCGCGGTCAAAACCAACGGGGTGTGGGCGAAGATTATCGACATGACGAAGCCGACGAACACCGTGTGAATCATGGCGTCGTAGAGCGGCCCGGCGCCGAAAAAGCGCGCGAACCAAAGCCAAGCGATGCCGCCGACAGCGAGCCAAAAATATCCGGCGACCCGATATAGGGCGATGAAGCGCGGCAGGCCGAATTCTTGGAAGCTCTGCCAAGCGCCATCGTAGCGCAGCAGCCATAGCGCCATGGCGATCATGGCGGCGCCGGCCAAGCGCAGGCTCAGGCGAAATTCAAACGGCGACAGCGCCAGACCGATGACAAAGACGATGGCCGCGGCGCGAAATAGGTCCTGGACAAACGGTGTGGCATCGCGCGCCCGTGCGGCTTCGAGTCGTTCGCCGCCGAGCAGCAAAATCGTAAACCCGGCCCACCAAGGAACGATGCGATGGATCGGCAGCTCGGTGAGCCAGAGGAGGTTGCCGCTCAAGAGCACCGCGGCACTCAACACCATCATGATGAAATGGTCTTCATGGTGGTGTTGGTACAGGTCGGCAAAGCACCAGGCCAGCAGCAAGGCGGCGTTGGCGGCGAAAAATGGCGCGACCACCGCCGGTAGTTGAAGGATTAAGGAGAGCGCGCTCAAGACGCTCAGCAACGACACGCCATAGACCCACCAGCGGTTCATGGCGCTGACGCGCTCCAGGCCGAGCCAGGTGAACAGGAAGCCAAGGATCACGAGCGGGCCGTGCAGTGATCGCATCTCGGCACTTGGCAACGGCGCGAAGATTTTTAACTGGGCCACGCCGATGCCGATCCCGCCAGCAGCGCTAAGCTGGCGAGGATGATCAAGAGGAGCCGAATGGCACGCGGCGAGGGAGTCATGGTTGGGTTTTTTCACCACGAAGTGTTCATGAGCTTACGCTCGTCTGCGGACAATGAAAATGGCGGATTTCTCTGCGCCGGCCGCACTAACCTAATTCGTTGTTCCCGCGTAGGCGGGAATCCAGGTTTGTGCTGCGCCGAATTAACCTGGATACCCGCTTTCGCGGGTATGTCGGACACCCGTGCCGATTGGAAGTATAGATCAGCCGCCGGCAAAAATTGTCGAAAGAGGCACGAAGGACACGAAGGTAGGATAAGAAATTTGCTTTCAAATTCTTCGTGGGCTTAGTGTCTTCCTGGTGAATACGCTCTTGTTACAACTGGCCTAAATCGCCGCGGATGGGCCGGCGCGCATGTCGTGGTGGACGCCGAAGCGGCGGCCGAAGTAGCGCACCAGCAGGGCGCCGCTGACGGTGAAGAAAATAATAAAGATGCTGACGATGCTCGCCGCTTCGCGGTTGCCGACGGCGTTGGAGGATAGCTCCAAGGCCATCAACGACAGCGTCATGGTGTCGCGGGAAGCGAGCAGGATAATGCTGCTAGTGGCCCCCGAGGCGGTGACGAAATTCATCACCGCGACCAACACCAGAGTGGGCATCAACAGCGGCAGCCAGATTTTAAAATAAGTTCTGATCCAGCCGGCGCCGGAGACCCGTGCGGCTTCTTCCATGTCGGCGCCGACCTGGACCAGCACGCCTTTCATGATATTGACGCCGGTGGTTTTGCCTTGCAGGACGACGACGATGATCAGCGCCCAAATAGTCCCGAAGAGCGCGTTCAAGCCCGGCGTGCCGATAAATACCCAGAGGAGCCCGAGGCCGGCGAGGATGCCGGGGATGGCGCCGGAGCCCCAGATCATCAGATCGAGCGCGCCGCGGCCGGGCAGCCGTGTGCGCACCAGAATATAAGCCAGTACGGAAAAAATCAGCGGACTGACCAACGCCGCGGTGAGCGCCAGGGTCAAGGTCGTGCGCAGCGCTTTGACGAACACCGGGTCCGACAACACCAAGCGCCAATGTTCGAGCGTGAAGCCCAGGACGAAGTAGCCGATGCGCTGCATGAAGCTGCCGAGGATGAGAATCACCATGGGGCCAAAGGTCAACAGGGTGAGAAACACCGCCAGTAGGGCGAAGGCCAGGTAGTTGCCCTTGCCGAGATCGATCAGGCCTGGGCGAAAGCTGCCGGTGATGGTGGTGTAGCGGCGCCGCTCCAAGATCCAGCGTTGCAAGGGGATGATCAAGACGATCATCAAGAGCGTAATGCTCGCCAGCACGGTGGCCTCGCCGTAGTTGGGGATGGCGTTACGCACCAGCGCATAGACTTTGGTCGAATAAACGTAGAAGCCAAATGGTACGCCCAGCAAATATTCGGTCTCGAAGGATTGAAACACCCGCAGCAGTTGGAGGGCGAACACCATGATCATCGGCGACACCATCAATGGCAGCGTGACTTTGAATAGCGTGCGCAAATTGCTCGCGCCGCCGACCCGGGCGGCTTCTTCGAGCGTCGAATCCATGTTGCGAAAGGCTGGGGTCATGAGCATGACCTTGATCGAGATGCCATGGCCCATCAGGTTGGCCCAGACGATGCCGGGCACGCTGAAAATATTGAACGGCCCCTGGTCCAAGCCGAAGAGGTTTTTCAAACCGACGTTGATCATGCCGATGTCGGGGTCGAGCAGCGTGATCCAAGCGATGGTGGTGGGCAGGCTCGGCACCATGTAGGAAACCCAGAAGAGAAATTCCAAGGTTCGGCTGCACGGGATCTTGGTCCGCGCCAAGAGCCAGGCGATGGCCACGCCGATGGGAAAACTGATGCCCACGGTGAGCGACCAGATGAGCAGCGAATTGCCCAGCGATTGGATCAGTCCGGGGCGCTGAAAGGCATTGACCCAATGGTCGATACCGAAACGGCGCGGCTCGACAAACCAATCGTTGGCAGCGTTGAAGCTGTTGATCAATAACAACAGCACCGGCCACAGCAGCAGGTAGCCGAGCACGATCAGCACCATGGCCATCAGGAAATGGCCGCGGCTAAGGCGCGGCGGGCTGATCGTGATCGGGACGCTCAGGGGAGTTATGGTTGGCGATTGTTCCACGGTTGGAGTTACAGCTTGGTGCTGATTTTCGTGATCGTGTTCGTGCTCGTGCTCGGAAATATCGCAGCGGGATTCTTACGATCACGAGCCACGAACACGATCACGATTATTTCTGCCGGCTCTCCCACAGCTTAAAAACCCACTTCTGGGCTTCCTCGGTTCGCTCTCCGCTCGAGGGCTCGGCGTCGGGGAAGTTGTATTCCTTGCCGAAACCGCGGCGCTGTTGCGGCGAGACTTCGCCGAAGGGGATATCGGTGCGCAGTGACGAGCGGTCGAGATTGGGGATCAAGGTGTGGGTCAGCATCTGGCCTTCCCTGGAGAGAAACCAGTTGATGAATAGCTTGGCGGCGCTCGGATGGGGCGCGTTGGCGAAAGCCGAGATGCAGCAACCCGAGCCCGAGGCGCGCAGCACGCCGGCCTTCTTGACCAAATAGCGGGCTTTGATCGGCAAGCCTTTTTTCGCCAAGGCGACATATTCTTCGGTGCCGGTGGCGACAAACTGCAGCGGAAAGCGGCCGTTCACCAACCAAGTTTCAAGGATGCGCCGGTCGTCGCTGAAGGTGACGCCGGTGTTGGTCATGTAGCGCTTGACCCAATCGGGGCCGCGGTCAGGCTCGAAGTAGCTATCGATCATCTGGCGGATGCCGGATGGATCGCCCATACCCTGGCCGGCGATTTTGCCTTTCCACCTGGGATCGAAGACATCGGTTTGTTTGACCAGGGTGGCGATCTCGGCTTCCTTGATCTTGTCGGTGTTGTACCAGATCTCGTATTGGTCCTCTAAACCGGCGTGATAGATGAGCGCGAACTTCCCGAACTTGTCGGTGTACATGTGCTTACCCTTGTACCACTTGGACAGGTCGGTGACTTCCGGATGGAACAGCAGCGGCGGCAGCGCCACCAGGGAGTCGGACGGCACCAGCCGTTGCTGGTTCTCGCGCGAGCTGATGAGCGCGACGTCGACGGTGAACTTGCCGCCTTTGCGTTCGGCGAGCACTCTGTTGACGGTATCGATGGCGTTGCCGGTGGAGACCTCGACTTTGATGTTGAACTTTTTATTAAACGCGTCCACCACCGGGCGGTACTGGCGCGACGGCGCGCCACCGGACGCGATCGCCAGCGTGCCTTCCTGCTGGGCGGCGGCGATCAGCTTGGTCCATTCCTGCTCGAAGTTAGCGCTCGCCGCTGGCGCGGCTTTGGCTGGCGGCGTCGGGGTGGCGCCGAAGGCGCCGCTGGCTGCGAAGAGGAGCAGCAGAGATCCGACGGATCCGACGGATCGGACCGATCGGTCGGATCGTTTGTTGGCGCTGGCAATCGCTTTTGCTAGATCTAGTAGCCTCTTCATAACATCCTCTCTCACTCGTCCTTATGCGACCAGTTGGACGACCAGGCGCTGTGGCCGTCGGGGCGCAGTTTGAGCCAGACTTTGTTGGCTTCCTCAATCGGCCGGTGGCGCTCGCCGTAGAGCAGCATGGCGCCCTGGCCGTCGATTTCGATCTGATACTCGATGCGCTCACCGACAAACAGCGCGGCTTGCACGGTACCGCCAATGGTTCCCGCCGGTGGCGCGCCGCCGTTGGCCGGCAGGATCTCGACATCTTCTGGGCGCACGCCCATGTAGACCGCGGCGCCGCTGGCGATGCCGTCGGGATGATAGGTGCGGCCGAAGACCACGCAATCCGGCGCGCCTTCCAGGGCGATGGCCAGCTGGCCGGCGCCGTTACTCGATTGCACTTTGCCTTTGAACAGCAAGGTCCGGCCGACGAAATCGCGGACAAATTCGTTACTCGGCGCTTCGTAGAGCAAGCGCGGATCGCCTTGTTGCTGGACCACGCCGAAATTCATCAGCACGATGCGATTGGACAAGCTCAGCGCTTCGATCTGGTCATGGGTGACGAACAGCATGGCGATGTTCAATCTCTTTTGCAGCAGCTTGACGCCGACGCGCATCTGCTCGCGCAGCTTGGCGTCGAGGTTGCTGAACGGTTCGTCGAGCAACAGCACCCGCGGTTCGGTCACCAGCGCGCGGGCGAAGGCGACGCGCTGCTGTTGGCCGCCGCTCAACAGCGGCCCCTGGCGGTCTTCGAAGCCGGCCAAGCCGACTAGATCGAGCGCCTTGGCGACCCGGTCCTTGATTTCGTTTTTGGGAAAGTGGCGCGCCTGGAGCGGAAAGGCGACGTTCTCCGCCACCGTCATATGCGGCCATATCGCATAGGACTGAAACACCATGCCGACGTTGCGCTTGTCGGGCGACATGAACAGACGCTTGGCGGTCATGACCACCGCCTGCGCGCCGAAATAAATATCGCCGGCATCGGGATGTTCGAGACCGGCGACCATTCTCAAAGTCGTGGTCTTGCCGCAACCGCTCGGGCCGAGGAGCGTGAGAATCTCGCCGTCGCGAATGTCGAGGGACAAATCTTGCACCGCCGGTTTGCTGCTGCCGGGATAAGTTTTCCACAAACCGCGCAGGCTGACGGCGATCTTGGCGTCGTCGTCGGGTTTAGCCGTAGCGGTGGAAGTGGGCGCAGCGCTAGTCATGGTGCTGAATCTTGTACAGGAAAGTTGGCGTGGACTCTAGTGGGATTCGGCGGGCGGGTCTAAAACCCGTCCCTACGAATCAAACATCGGGAAAGATCTTTGCCAGCGATTGAAGTCCCAGGTGTAGGGGCAGGTTTGAAACCTGCCCGTCTTAGAAACCCTTGGCGTTTTCTCTCATATAAAATCCCAACTTTTTCATCGCCGGCCAGTCGTCGATGGAGAACAGGATGGTGTCGTCGCTGCTACTGTTCTCATGATGGTGCCAAGTCCAGGCGGGCACGGCGAAGATATCGCCTTTGTTATATTCCAACCGCTCGCCGTCGATGACTACGGTTCCCGAACCTTCGAAGGCGAAGTAAAAGCTGGTGCTGTTGTGGCGGTGCGCCAGGGTTTTTTGTTTCTTCGACAGCAGCTGCGCTTGCCAGGCGATGGTCGGCAAGGTCGGGCCGCCGTCCACTGGACTGGCGAGCATGATCATGACGCCGTCATAGGGATCGCTCTCGTGGTTCTCGCGTAGCGCCATTAATGCCGCGTGGGTGTCGGCCCAGGCGTAGCGCATGGGCGGCAGCGGGAAGGGCGCCTCATTCGCTATCGGCCGCGCTAGTCCGAGAGTCCGCTGGCCGTAGCCGGCGGGTTTTTTCACTTCCTCATAAGGCGCGTCTTTGGGGAAGCGCTCGTTGATGTTGACGTTGGGGTTATAGCCGTTGTCGTAGCCATCGATCCAGATCGCCGGCGTCTTATCCTTGTTCCAATGATCATGGTAGGTCCACGCCGGGCTGATGACGACGTCGCCGCGCTCCATGGGATAGGCCTCGTATTCACAAACGAACACGGCGTCCTTGGGCGCTTCGCAGACCAGCCTCGTTTCACTACGCAGGTTGCGATGGCACTGGGTGCGCTCGCCGGGCATGAGAATTTGCGCGTTCATCCAGATCGGAAAGTTTTTCGCTTCGATGCCGACCACCGAGCGCATGCCGGTCATGCCGTCGGGGCCGACGGTGACGATCTCGCCGGAGCGTTGCAAGCCGCGGTAGATGCCGTCCCATTGCCAGTGCGCCGCGGTCTTGCCGGCGCGGGCGACGGCATTTTTGTCGCGTTTCAAGCCCGCGCCGACCAAATAGTGATCGCCCAAAAATCGTTCGAGGTCTTCGTGGCTGGTGCCGACGTCGCTCATAGTAAACTCCTGGTCTAGGGTTTGGCGTCTAGCGTCTGGAGTTTAACGCCAGACCCTAGACGCTAGAACCTAAACGTTAATCGTTGAGATGAAAGTAGCGAACGCAATTATCCACCAACATGGCTTTTAACTCGTTCTCCGGCACGCCGGCGAAGTCTTCGCGCAAATATTTTTGCGAGTTGGGATAATCGCTGGCGGCGTGGGCGAAGTCGGTGCCCCACATGATCTTGTCGACGCCGATGCTGTGGCGCCGCTTGATGCCGACCGGATCGCGCAGGAAGCCCCAGTAGTTGCGCTCGGTCAAGTATTCGCTGGGCAGGCGGTCGAGTTTATTGAGTCCCCAGGCGTCGTGGATCATGCCCATGTAGCGTTTGTAGTGATCGTCGACCTGCCACAGGCCGTACTCGAACCAGCCGACCATGGTTTCGGCCCAGTAGAATTCCAGCTTGGGAAAGCGGTCCCAGACGCCGAAGAACGCCATCTGCAAGGGCGCGGTCATGGCGTCGTTGGTGAAACGGGTAAAAAACTTGAAGGCGTCTTTTTGATGGACGTCGTGGCCGGGGTCCTTGGGGTAGCTGTAATCCGGCTCGCCTTTACCTGAACCCATGTTGCCGGTGTTGTGGTTGGTCATTGCCATGCCCATGTCGATGGCGGCGGCCCAGAACTTGTCGTCCGCCGCGGTTGGATAGCTCTTGCCGCTCGGATAGCGGTCGAGTTTGACGCCCTTCATGCCCAACTTCTTGCAGTGCGCCATTTCCGCGATCGCGTCGTCGACGTTGGTGGTCGGTAGCGTGCCCATGCAAACCAAACGGTCCGGCGCCGGCGCCATGTATTCTTCACCGAGAAATTCATTGTAGGCGCGGATGCAGTCGCGGTAGAAGTCGTCGTCCTTGGTCTGGCGTAGGACGAAAGTGATCTGCGAGAAAAGAATCTCGCAATCGATGCCGTCCTGCACCTGCTCGTCCAAACGCTGCTGCGGCGAACCGGTGCCGGCGCAGGTCTCGAAGGTCGGCACTTGCTTGGCGAGATCGGTGTGGGCGACGCGCACGCTGCGGGTGATGCCAATCGTATTCGGCTTGCCGCCGTCGATGACCACGGCGTCGGAGCTGTTCGGCATTTTCACGCGCTTGGGCGCGCGCTCGCGATACTTCGCCTGCACGCGGTCGCGCCAGATGTCGGGGTTCAAGTCGATATGGCCGTCGCCGGAAATGCATTGGTACTGTCGAGCCATGGAATGAGGTCCTTTCGAGTGCGAACTTGGTAGCTGAAATTTGTATTCAGTTTGGCCTGGGGAGTCAAGCATATGTAATAGACATGAGGCGCGAGGCTTGAGGCATGAGCCGGACCGGATTTCGGACTATTCTCTTACTCAAGCCTCGTGCCTCATGCCTCATGCCTTACTTCATTGCACTCAACCGCACTGTCGATATATGTTGCGCCGATAACGAAAGGAACCAACATGGCCAATCCCAAGCTGCACTTTTATTTTCGCGAACCGACCATCGATACCAACATTCCGATCACCGACGGCACCGTCAAGATTGACGGCTTCGACTGGGAGTTCGTTGCCGATGAGGAGTCCTGCGACGCTTGGGACTGCGGCTTTGCCGCGCGGGTGCGCGCCTACGCCAAGGGCGAGGCGCATATCTCGATCCCGGCGTTCCCCAACCGCAAGTTTCGCCTGGCCTATATCTACGTCAACAGCAAAGCCGGCATCGAGACCGCGAAAGATTTAGAAGGCCGGCGCGTCGGCATCATGCAGTGGGACAACACCGCCGGGGTCTGGGCGCGCGGTGCGCTGCAACATTACTACGGCGTCGATTTGACCAAGATCGACTGGTGCTCGCCGCGGGCGAAAAAGATGACCGTGGCCGCGGGCATCCGCATCGACCAGATCGAGTCCAACGACGATCCCGATTTACTGCTCGACAACATGCTCATCGACGGCAAGATCGATGCGGTGATCGGCCCCAACGTGCTGCCGTCGATTACCGCCCGCGACCCGCGGACTCGTAGATTGTTCCGCGACTTTCGCAAAGAAGAGCAGGAGTATTATCGGAAGACGAAAATTTTCCCGACCAGCCACATCGTCACGTTGAAGCAGGCGTTTGTCGATAAGTATCCAAACGCACCGGTGGCGCTGTTGAAAGCCTTCCGCCAGTCGCGCGACGTCGCCGTCGACCGGCTCATGGGTCCCGACCCGCAAATCATCATGTATTCCTGGATGGCGGCGGCGGTGGCCGAACAGCGTGAACTGATGGGCGACAATTATTGGGCCTACAACGTGCCCGACAACGTGCGCGAGTTGGAAGCCATGACCCAATATTCCCACGAGCAAGGCCTGACGCCGACGCGCATCGATTATAAGACATTTTTTCATCCCGACGCGGCGGCGCTGCCGGGAGTGTGAGGAAGAAGGCAATAGGCAATAGGCAATAGTGATGAACCGCGACAATCCGACGTAGGGGCGACCGGCCGGTCGCCCTTTTCTGGGATAGTAGATGACCGTTCCACCCGACGTAAGACGCCGACGTTCGATTCGACTGCAAGATTATGATTATTCATTGGCTGGGGCATATTTCATTACGATGGTGACTAAAGACCGCCAATGTTTATTTGGTGAAGTTGTTGAAGCTGAAATGCGATTGAACGACTGGGGCCGTATCGTCCAGGATGAATGGGACAAGTCAGCGCAGATACGAAAAGAAATCGAGTTGGATGCGTTCGTCATTATGCCAAATCACGTTCACGGTATTATCGCGATCGCTGAACCGGTGGGGAGGGCGACCGGCCGGTCGCCCCTTGTCGGTCCTGGGAAACGGTCCGTCGGTGCGTTTGTCGGTGGGTTCAAGGCTGCGGTCACTCAACGGATCAATGGCGCCCGTGGCACGCCCGGTGTATCCGTGTGGCAGCGCAACTACTTCGAGCATGTGATACGCAACGAGGATTCGTTGCATCGCATTCGCCAGTATATTACCGATAACCCAATGCGCTGGGAATTTGACCGTGAGAATCCTGCGGCGCAGCATCCTGAAGCGAATTATACCTGGCGTGACGAAAGGTAGGGGCGACCGGCTGGTCGCCCTCTTGGAACGATCGGAGAGGCCGATGACAATCAATTTGTTGTTATTGCTGTACCTGTTTTCCTTTCTGCCGGCTGCGCTGCATGCCCAAACCGCCAAACCCCCAACCCTCGCCGAGCTCGCCAGCTACACCGGCGCCGATCGCGAGAAGATGCTCGCGGCCGGGGCGAAGAAGGAAGGCAAGCTCACCTGGTACACCGCTTTGGCGGGGGAGTCGTATCGCGAACTGGCCAAGGCCTTCGAGGCCAAATACGGCGTGCAGGTGGAGTCCTACCGCGCCACCAGTAAGGATCTGATTTCCAAATTTCTCGCCGAGGCGCAGGCCAAGCGCTATTTGATGGACGTGGCGGAGAGCTCCTTGCCGCTGCTGATGTTGATGCAGGCGCTGAAGCTGATTCAGCCGTTCACCAGCCCGCATATCGGCCGGTTGATTCCCGACGCCAAGGAAGAAGCCGGCAAGGGGCTGATCTACTGGGGCACGGTGCGCGAGTCTTACATGGGCTTTGCCTACAACAAAAATAAACTGCCGGCCAACGCGGTGCCGAAGAACTACGACGATTTATTGAAACCGGCGCTCAAAGGGCGCATGTCGTTCGTGACCACCGACACCGGCTCGCGCACGGTGGGCGGCATGCTGCTTACCAAGGGCGAGGAATATCTCAAGCGGCTGCGCGGCCAAGAGATCACCATGCATTCGGTTTCCGGCCAGGCGTTGAACGACATGATTATCGGTGGCGAAGTCGAAGCCTCGCCGACGATCTTCCGCAACCACGCCCTGGTGGCCGCGCAGAAAAAGGCGCCAGTAGCCTGGGTGCCCATGGACATCGTCCCGGCCAGCGCCGGCAGCGCCGCGCTATCATCGCAAGCGCCCCATCCCCACGCCGCAGTGCTGTTCGTCGACTTCCTCTTCAGCCCCGACGGCCAAAAAATCCTCGAAGCCTTCGACTACGGCAGCCCAGCCAAGGAGTATGGCTTCAAGCGCTGGTACGCGGAGAAGGGTTTGAACATCCAACAGCTGGAGAAAGAAATTGATAAGTGGGAGCGGGGGTTGAGGGATCTGGGAAGACGGCAGGGATAGTTTAAATCGTTCAAGCAGTTCAACCGCTGCGCTCCGCTCAAATCGTTGGATTTCGGAATCCGACGTGGGATGGGTTGAGCGCGAGCGAAACCCATCATCTTTACGATCAATCGCGGTTCAACAGCAGCCGGGAGGCGTTGTAATTCGCGCCTTTGGGATTTACCAGAGCACAGTCAACAGCGCCGGCATGATATTGAAACATAAATGAATTAAGTCGCGAGGCCAGTCAGATTGACGTGATGTCTTAGGCCAAACGCTCTGGATAAGCGCGATCGTAGCAAACCGACAAATGCCGGCTGAAACCCAGCCGAAGAGCATCAAAATCGCCGGTGGGACGGTCTTCCCTCCGGTGAGAAAGAGTCCCGCGCCGACAGCGCCGATGAAGCAAATTCGCCAATCAATTGTTCGAAATCGCGGCATCGTCTCTCAGCCGTAGGTTTCGGCGCTGTGTGCTGCCATCCATCCTCAGGTTCACGAATCGAAGAAGTCTTGTGGATTACTATCATTCCCCCAGCAGCTTCTTTAACCGCCCGATAATCTCCGCCGGCTGATTCATCACTTCCTTGGCCAGCGCTTCAATCTCATCGCCGGTGATCAGTTCGACATCCATGGATTTCTTTTTCGCTTCGGCGAGCAGCTCCGGATCGTTGACGGATTTGACGAAGGCGGCGCGTAGCGTCTTCACGTACTCCGCGGGCAGGTTGGGCGGGGCCATCATGGGGAAGGCGCCGAAGTCGGCGGTGCCTTGGATGACGTTGGCCAGGCGGCGTGATGCTGCGGGAGTTTGGTACTGGTCCATCAGTTCGTTCAACGTCGGCGTGTCGGCGATGCGCGGGTCGCGCTTCTTACTCATTTGCATGAGTACGCGGGCGAAGCCGGTCTTGCGCCAGGTGTGGTAGGGCTCGCGGCTGAAATAGACCGGGATGCTGATGGCGCGGCATTGGATCTCACCGCGTTCGGCGGCGAGATCGACATCGGCGCCGCCCTGGTAGCCCGAGACGATTTGAAATTTGGCGCCGATGGTTTCTTCGAGCAGTTTGGGAATGTAGTAGCCGCTGTTGCCGGTGCCGGTGCTGCCGCATTTAGGCGGCGTCGCGGCGGTGCGCACGTCATTCATATTCGCGTACGGGCTTTTCGCCGCCATGTACATCAGCGGGTAGGAGCGCGTCGTGCTGCCAATCCAGGTGAACTTGGCCCAGTCGGACTGGACTTCCTTGCGGCCGAGCAGTTGGTCGAAATAGAGCCCGGCGTTGGTGACCACGGTAGTCAAGCCGTCAGGCTTGGCGACGCTGAAAGCATAATTGGCCGCCACCGCCGAGCCGGCGCCGGGCATGTTTTGCACGATGATGTTGGGATTGCCGGCGAGGTACTTCGGCATGTAGGACGCGACTAGTCTCGCCCAGAGATCATGGCCGCTGCCGGCCGGATAACCGACCACGAAGCGAATGGTTTTGCCTTGGTAGTAGGGTGTTTGGGCTTGCAGGTTCGCCGACATGCCGAGGAATGACAGAAGGATCAGTAGGAAGTTGCGCATGGCCTCACCGTTAGCGCAATTGCGCGGGGCCTGTCAAATTAACGTTGGCGGTGCGCGGTTCGGCTGCCCGGAGTGGAGAGATTTCTCGCTGCGCTCGAAATGACAGGCGTGCGATTGACAGTCGGAAGGATGAGATAGTATCGAAGTGGCTAGTGTCACCGCACCGCAATAAAGGAATCCCTCAGTTCATGAAAAAGAATATTTCCGTGCTGATGTTTTTTGTTAGCTTCGTCTCGCTCACCAATGAAACCTTCGCCGCCAGCGAGCCGATGCGGCTAAAAATCATTTACTCGTCCTTCACCGGCGCCTATACGCCGCTGTGGCTGGCGGTGGAAGAAAAACTTGGCCGCAAGTACGGCTTGGAATTCGAAGCGGTGTACGCCGGGCGGGCGCGGCCGCATCAGCTGCTGCTCAGCGGCGATGCGCAATACGTCGTCTCTACTGGCACCGGCGTGGTGTCGAGCTATGCCGTGGGCACCAAAGATTTGGTCATCATCGCTTCCTTCGTCAACGCCACCGGCTCGTCGATCTTCACCAAGCCGCAGATCACGACGGCGAAAGAATTGCGCGGCAAGACCGTGGCGTCGGGCCGGCCCGGTGCGGTGTCGGATATTTTGTTGCATTACATTCTCAAGCGGAAGCTCGCTTTGGAGCCGGGGCGGGACGTCAAGATCGTCAACGTCGGCGACACGCCGGCGATCCTGCCGGCGCTGGAGAAAGGCGTGGTCGACGGCGCAATGTTGACGACGCCGTCTCGGCTGGTCGCCAAGCGCGCTGGTTTTCGCGAGCTGGTCGACTTCGACGAACTCGGCGTGCAGTATCCTTATGTCGGCATCTCGACGCTCAAGGCCAACGTCAAAAAGAGCCCGGACGTGACGCTCCGCGTAGTGCGCGCGCTGACCGACGGCGTGCACCTGTTTCGCAGCAACCGCGAACGCAGCATGACGACCATGAAAAAATATCTGCGCGGCGCCAGCGACGAGATGCTGGACGAGACCTACAGCTACTTCAGCTCGCGCATGCCGCGCTTTCCCTATCCGTCGGTGGAAGCGATTCGCACCGCATTGGAGATGATGGTCGATCAGTTTCCCCAGGCTATGAGCGTCGATCCGAACGAAGTCGTCGATATGTCTTATGTGAAGCAAGTCGAAAGCAGCGCCGGCGCGAAATAGGCAATTGCCATGACCGCAAGCTCGATCGCCGGACTATTATTCACTTTGTCGATGCTCGCTCGCTTCACGCCGGCGGCCACGGCGGCGGAATCACCGCCATTGGAACGGATCAACTTCGGTTTCAGCGCCGCCGGCTCGGTGGCGTCGGCGCCGTTGTGGATGGCCCAGGATAGTGGCGCGTTCAAGAAATATGGCCTCGACGTCAAACTGATTTTTCTCGCCGGCGGCTTGGCGCCGGTGGCGGTGATGGCCGGCGAAGTGCCCTTCGCGCTGATGTCGTCCGGCGTCATGGTGCCGGCGGCGCTGCGCGGCGCCGATCTCGTCATGGTCGCGGCGCTGAGCAATTATTTGAATCAGGTGCTGGCGGTGGCGCCGGAGTTTGCCGACGTGAAGCAGCTCAAGGGCAAGCGCATGGCGATTCAGCGCCTGGGCGATTTGACCCATATCGCGGCACGCGAAGCGTTGAAGAACATCGGCCTCGCCGAGTCGGACTTGCAGATGCAGCAGATCGGCGGCGGGCCGGCGCGCTTCACCGCGCTGCAAACCGGCAACGTCCAAGCCGCGATCCTAACCCCGCCCTACAGCACCCGAGCGCGCAAGTTGGGCTACCGGGTGCCGGTCAATCTTTACGACCTAAAAATTCCCTTCATCGGCACTGGCGTGGTGACGACCAAACAATTGGTCGCGACGCGCCGGCCGCTGGTGCTGAATCTACTTCGGGCGATCGCCGAAGGCATTCGCTTCTACAAACGCGAGCGCGACGCGCCGGTCAAGATCGCCGAGCGCTATTTGCCCGGCGCGGCACGGGAAGAGATCGCCGACGCGCTGGATCATTACAACCGCGATTTAGATGAGCGGCCGTTCCCACGCCCAGAGGGCTTCAAGATCGCCCTGGAATTGACCGCCCAGCAGACGCCCTTGGCCAAAGGCGTCGATGCCGAGCGCTTCATCGATCTGTCGCTGTTGCGTGAGTTGGAGCGCGGCGGGTTTTTTAGTGGCGCGAAATGATTCGGCATCGACACGGATTTGCGGTTGATCGATGCCGATTGTTCACCACGAAGACACGAAGAGCGCGAAGGGTTCGGAGAAGTTATTGTTACGAACTTCGTGCCTTCGTGGTGAGAGAGCAATTCCCTCATCGCAGCGCATCTCGATCTACTTCCAGCTCGGCAATAAGCCGAGCAGGAAATCCAAGTGGGCGATCAGGTAGATGAGCACGGAGACGGCGCAGAGCAGCAGATAGCCGATTTGAATCCATTCGGATTTTGTCAACGATCGTGGATGGAGCAAGCGCCGATGCAGCTCTGGCGCCAGCGCCAGGGCTTGCTGGCGCAGGGTCGGCATGGCGAGCAGATCGGCGACGATGTTGTAGCCGTCCATTTCCAAAAAATTAAACGGATAGAGATTGATCAGCGCGCCTTCCCAGAGCACCACGCCGATGCCGAAGAGAAACGCTTGGGCCAAGCCGGGGCCGGTCTGGTAGGCGGCAAGAAACGCCACGCTGCCCCAGAAAAGTTCCACCAGCGGGCCGGCGAGATCGACGACCACGCGGGCCTTGCGGGTTGACATGAAGATGTCGGTGACATCGGCGTAAAAGGTCGGCAGCACGCCTTGCAGGAGAAAGAATCCCAATTCACGCACCCGCCGGCCATAGGCTTTGCACGCCAGCGCATGCACGGTGACGTGCATCATCGACACCGCCAGGAGCGACGTTAGTATGATCGCCGTGCTGCGCCACGGTGTGGCCGATAGCATTTGAGTGAATTGCTTCGCCCGCGGACTCAAGTGCAGCGCGGCGACGCCGGCTAGGACCGCGATCGCCAAGGTCATCACCAGGGTGACCGGATGGAACAGGACAAAGCCGCCGCAGCGGTAGATGGCGCCGCACAGCCGGTCGGCGTTGGGCAGCGTGAAAGCCAACCGGCGCCAGTATTTGGCCGCCGAGTTGATGCCGATGACCCAGAGATTTTCCTGGTTGCGCGCCAGGCTTTGCTGCAGCGCTAAATTTTCCCTTTCGACCAGCAGGCCGGCTTCGGAGAGTTTGGCGAGCACTGGGCGGATCTGCGCCGCGGTGAAATCGCCGAAGCGCTCTTGACAGGCGCCGGCAATTTCCTCGACGCAATGGCCGCCGTCAAACCGTTCCCAGAGAAACGCTTCGCGCTCGTCGATCAATAGGTAACGGTCCTGGCGCAGATTTTTCAGGATGAAGTTGCGCCGGCCGTCGGGGCTTTGCGGTTGGGCGGTGATCTCCCAGGTTTCCCTCTCGACGCGCCGCGGCCGGTAGCCCAGGTAGGCCTGGTCGCTGTCGATATGGTGGATTTCAAATCCCGCTTCACCGCTCTGGCGGGTGAGCAGTTGCAGCTTGGCCGGTTGATCCATGGGCGTTCAGGTGGATTTGCGGCCGAACAACGATTGGGCGCCGGAAATATAGCCGGTGGCTTCCAGGGCCCAACGGATGGCGTCGCGGCTTTGCTCGTTGGTGACGCGCAGTCGCTCGATGAAGATCGTCACCAGCCGGTAGCAGATCTTCGCCGCCATCTCCGGGTGATAGGAAAAAATATCGTGGAAAACGCTGCGGTCCAGGCGCCACAGGACGGTGTCGGTTTCGGCGCTGGCGCTGGCCGAGCGCGGCGCATTGTCGAACAATCCCATCTCACCGAAGAAATCGCCGACTTCGAAGCGCGTCAGCACCATCTCGACATCGCCGCTGACATGTTTACTGACCACCACCGTGCCGCGCTCGACGATATAGAGCGCGTCGGAGTCATCCATCTCGCGAAAAATCAGAGAGCCGGCGGCGAACTTCTTGGCGATCAGGAGCGGCGCCAAGTTGGCCATGGAGTCGGCTTCCAGGTCTTGGAACAGCACGACCTTGGGCAGAATATCGGGGATGTTGGCCATGGGCGGATAATCTTTAGCGCGGATGCTAGCGGGCGCGCTAACAAAGCGCAAGCAAGCTTGGGGCAGGGTTCAGGGCGGCTCCGGGTAATCCATGACGAAACCATCAGAACGGGACAGGAGCGCGGAGAATTGATATAGAGAATTGAAACCGCGGCGAGCTTGTCGCGGTCTCGATTGCGAATTCCCGAATGTCTCAAACCATGGAACGGCTGATTTTATTCGACATCGACGGCACGCTGACGCGGACGCAGAATGGCTATCTGCCGTTCAACGAGGCGATTCTCGAAACTTTCGGTTTTGCCGGCGACATTCGCACCGTGGTGCCGGACGGCAATACCGATCCGCTAATCGTGAAAGATATCTTCGCCAAGGCCAATATTCCGATCGACGTCGACGACGTGGGCTGGCGGCAATTCTCCGCCAACCTTTGCGCCAGCTATGGCCAGCATGTTGGCCGCGCGACGACCTCCGTGCGGCCGCTGCCCGGAGCGCGGGAATTACTCCAAGCACTTTCGCTGCGCGATGATTTCACCGCCAGCGTGGTAACGGGCAATTTTGAAGCTAGCGCCATGGTCAAGTTGACCGCGGCGGGACTCGACGACTATCTGATCCGCGGCGCCTACGCTAGCGACTCCGAGCACCGGCCGGACTTGCCGGCGATCGCTAAAAGGCGCTGGGAAGAATGGACCGGGCGCACCCTTGCGCCGGATCGCTGCGTCATTGTCGGCGACACGCCAAAAGATTTGGACTGCGCCCGCGCCAACCGGATGAAATGTGTACTTGTCGGCACCGGCCGTTATCCGGTAGAAGAGTTGCAATATTGGCGGCCCGACGCTTGCCTGGCGGATTTGAGCGATACGGACGAAGTGGTCGGGTTGTTGGCGCGGCTGTGAAATGCCTTTCGGAGTCCTTCGACGGGCTCAGGACGAACGGAGACGGAGCGGAACTGATTGATCAATCGATTCCGTTCATGCTGAGCCTGTCGAAGCATGTTCCTTAATTATCGACGGCTACTTGGGAGGTCATCATGCGTTATCGAACCATCGGCAGCACCGGCGTGAAAATATCCGAGATTGGTTTTGGCTGCGGCAACAATGCGGTCTTGATGGTCAAGGCGCCCTATGACGAGCAGGTCAAAGTCGTGCGGCGCGCGCTTGACGCCGGCATCACGTTTTTCGACACCGCCTTTGCCTACGGCTTGGGGAAATCGGAACAGAACTTGGGCCGCATCTTGAAAGACATTGGCGCCAATCCGGTGATCTCGACCAAGATTCGCCTCGACGCCGACTGCGTGAGCGACATCAAGGCGGCGACCATCCGCGCCGTCGAAGCCGGCCTCGACCGGCTCGGCCGCGAGCGCGTCGACTTCGTCCAGCTCCACACCCGCGTGACCATGGCTCGTGGCGCGGGTCAGCGCTTCAGCCTGGCGCCGCAGGATGTGCTCGGGTCCAATGGCGTCATTGATGGATTCAAAGCCATGCGCGAGCGCGGCAAAGTGGGCTTTTTTGGTTTCAGCGGCTTGGGCGAAACCCCGGCGCTGCACGAGCTGGTCGACAGCGGCGAGTTTCACGGCTTTCAGTGCTACTACAATCTCCTCAACCCCAGCGCCGGCCAGCCGGTACCGAAAGATTTTAGCGCGCAAGACTACGGCTTGATCCTGGAGCGCACCGCCGCCAAAGGCATGGGCGCTTTCATCATTCGTATTCTTGCCGCCGGCGCGCTCACCGCCGACCCCAGCGCCGGCGGAGGCGGCAGCGGTAATACGCTGTCGCCGGGCTCCGATTATCCGCTAGATCTTGCGCGCACGGAAAAAGTGAAGGCGGCGCTGGGGGTCGCCGGCAAGGATTTAACCCAAGCGGCGATTCGCTTCGGCTTGATGCATCGGACCACCGCGGCCGTACTGGTAGGATTTTCCAATACCACGCATGTGGATGAGGCGGTGGCTTGTGCGGAGATGGTAGGGTTATCGGACGCGCAGATGGGCAAGATGAGAAATCTCTGGGCTAGCGACTTTAACCGATCACAATAGTTAAAAGGAGCTTTGCGATGGCTTTGTTCTTTCACTCCGACGATGTCGATCAAATGATTCCGATCAAAGAAGCGGTGCGGATCACAGAGGATTCGCTGCGCGATATGATCTCGCCCGAGGGCGTGTGCGCGCCGCGCAAGCGGTTGAATATGCATCGCCAGGTCGGCGAGGGGACGTTCGATACGGTGCTCAATATTTACGCCGGCGGATCGGCCAACTATGGGGCGGTGGGGGCGCAGGTGGCGCTCCATCGCAAAGCGATCGCCGGGGCGACCCAGCAGCGGCCGCCGTTCAATCCCGATCAGACCGAGCTGGCGCTGATTTACGATTCCGATACTGGCTCTTTGCTCGGTGTAATGGCGCACCGGCCGCGGGATTTTACGGGTGTGGCTGACTTGCGCACGCCGGCGACTAGTCTGGCGGGGCTCGATCTGTTCGCGCGCAAGGACGCGCGGCGGGTGGGCATTTATGGCTCGGGCATGCAGGCGTGGGCGACCTTTGCGGGTTTATGTGAAATGCGAAAGATCGACGGCGCCAAGGTTTTTAGCCCGACGCCGGCGCACCGCGAAGGCTTCGCGAAAAAGATCAGCGCGCGCACCGGCGTAAAAGTGACGCCGGTGGACCGGCCGGAGCTGGCGGCCAAGGACGTCGACATCATTCTCTGCATGACCAATACCAACGTGCCGGTGATTAATGGCGCGTGGTTGGAAGCGGGGCAGTACATTATTTCCGTGGTCGGCAGCAATATTGAATTGGTCAAAAGCGGCAACCTCGACAAGCCGCGCCGGGAGATCGACGACGCCACGCTCAAGCGCTGCGACTTTGTCGTGGCATTATCGAAAGCTCAGGCGATTGACTCACAGCAGGGCGATATTTATTGGCCGGTGCAGGACGGCGTGATGACTTGGGACAAGGTCGTCGAGATCTCCGATGTGCTCGCCGGCAAGGTCCAAGGGCGGACCAATGACCAGCAGATTATTCTCTACAAAAACCAAGGCGGCCAAGGCATCGTTGACATCGCGCTGGCCAAGAAATGCTACGATCTGGCAAAACAAAATGGTAAAGGCTACCAGATGAACATCGAGCCGCGGCTCAACTGGTGGGTGCAGGGCGGCCGGGCGGAGACTTGGTGAGGTTGAAAGTTTCGAGTTGCGGGTTTTCAGTTTCGAGTTTAAGGAGAAATTGTGAAGGCATATTGGAAAAATACTTTTGCCGCGGCCTTGTCTTTGGTTCTTTTGGTGAGTGCGAGCGAGGTTCGCGCGCAGGCCGAGCCATTTTACAAAGGCAAGAACGTGCGGATTATCGTCGGCGCATCGGCGGGCGGTTTTTACGACCGCTGGGCGCGGCTGTTGGCGCGGTTTATTCCGAAATATTTGCCGGGCAATCCGTCGATGATCGTCCAGACCATGCCTGGCGCCGGTTCGCTGGTGGCGACCAATTACGTCTACGGCATCGCCAAGCCCGATGGGCTGACCTTGCTCATGCCCAACAGCAACACTTATCTCGAACAGCTCTCCGGCCATAAGGAAGTGCGCTTCGATCTGCGCAAGATGTCGATCATCGGTTCCCAGGAAAAAAACTTCATGCTGCTCTACATGCGCGCCGACGCGCCCTATAAGACGATTGCCGATCTGATCAACGCCAAGGAGCCGCCCAAGTGCGGCAGTTCCGGGGTGTCGAGCGCCGGCTACATTCTCGATCGAGTGCTTGAGATCGCGTTCAATGCCAAGATCGCGACGGTCATGGGCTATCCGGGCGGCAACGAGATCGATCTCGCGGTGGAGAAGGGCGAGATCGTCTGCCGCGGCAACACCATCAATCCGCACTTCGGCCGCGAGCCCTTCGACAGTTGGCACAAGAAGGGTTTCGACCGTCACTTGGTGCAGTCGGGAAAAAAACGCGATCCGCTGGTGCCCGAGGCGCCGACGATTTATGAACTCATGGATCAGTACAAGACCAGCGAGACCAATCGTCGAGTAGCCCGCGTGCTGCTCGACGGCGCCGAGTTCGGCCGCTGGATGCTGGTGACGCCGGGCACGCCGCCGGACCGGGTAAAGATGCTGCGCGCGGCCTACGCGCAGTCGGTCAAAGATCCCGAGCTCATCGCCGAGGCGAAAAAGTCGCGCATGGATTTGGAGCCGTCGAGCGGTGAAGAATTGCAGAAGCTGCTCGCTGAATTGCTCGACCAACCGCGCGAAGTGGTCGAACGGGCCAAGAAGGTTTTGGCGGAGTAGCGATTGCGTTCAAAGGTTCAAGAGGTCAATGGTCGGCGCAAGGAGAGAACCAATATCATGAAGCTTAGACTCGCGCTGTTGTTTTTGACGGTCAATTCGATGGCGAGCTTTCCGGTCTACGGCCAAGCGCCGAACTTCCAGGGCAAGACCATGCACATCGTCGTCGGCACGGTGGCCGGCGATCTCTATGACCTCTACGCCCGGGCGATCGCGCTGTTCATGGGCAAGTATTTGCCGGGCAATCCCAACATCATCGTGCAAAACATGCCCGGCGCCGGCCACATGATCGCGGCCAATCATGTCTACAACGTCGCCAAGCCCGATGGGCTGACCTTGGGCGCGATCAATGCCGGGCTCTATTTCGAGCAGTTGATTGGCCGGTCGGAGGTAAGATTTGACTGGGCGAGATTCAACTGGATCGGCAACGCGACTAAGTCGCCGCAGGTACTCTACATGCGCGCCGACACGCCGTTCAAAACCATCGAAGACGTGCGTAACGCCAAGGAAGCGCCCAAGTGCGGCACCACGGGACTTAGCAACATGGGCTACTTCGTGCCGAAGATCTTGGAAGAAACCGTCGGCGCCAAGTTCAACGTCATCGCCGGCTACCAGGGCGGCAACGAGATCGATCTGGGCGTCGAGCGCGGTGAGATCGTCTGCCGCTCGCTCAGCACCGAGGCCTATTTCTCCCGCGAGCCGTTTTTCACCTGGCGCAAGAACGGTTTTTCCCGCGAGCTCATGCAAGGCGGGCGGGCGCGCATCGCGCAACTGCCCAACACGCCGACGATCTACGAGCTCATGGACAAGTACAAATCACCGGAGCTGGCGCGCCGCCTGGCGACCGCGCTACTGGCCTCGGGCGAGTTTCACCGGCCCTACATGGCACCGCCAAAAATGCGCCCCGAGGTGGTCAAAACGCTGCGCGACGCCTTCACCCGAACCATGAAGGACGCGGACTTCATCGCGGAGGCCAAGAAGAAGCGATTGGATTTGGATCCGACCACCGGCGAAGAAGTGCAGAGCTTGGCGACCGAAGTCTTGGCGCAGCCCAAGGACGTCATCGAGCGGTTGAAAAAAATGATGGGGCGGTGAGCATTTCAGGAAGCAATACTGGCGATTGTAGGCTGCCGGAAGTTCAATTGCTGGCGCTGGGAAATTGGTGCTACTATGTCCTGGTCGAGATCTGGAGGTGAAAAGTGAAAGAAAGTTATACCGCGGTTCTCAAACAGGTCGACTCCTGGTGGATCGGATGGGTTGAAGAGGTTCCGGGGGTTAATTGTCAGGAAGCTTCGAAAGCTGAACTCCTCGAATCTCTTCAAGCGACCTTACGCGAAGCGCTCGAATATAACCGTCAGGATGCATTGGCCGCCGCCGGCGAAGGATACCAAGAAGAAACCATTATCCTATGAAGCGTGGCGATCTGATTCGCTACTTACGAGAAAATGGCTGTGTACTCCTGCGCGAAGGCGGCCGTCATTCTTGGTGGCACAACCCTGGCCAAAACAAACGCTCAGCGATTCCGCGCCACAATGAAATTGTCGATGTTCTGGCCCGCAAAATCTGCAAAGACTTAGGCGTCCCGCCGATCAAGTAAGCCAACCAACCGTTTACGGCTTGATATCCTGCATAAACCACTCGCTCGGAATCTCATGGCCCATGCCGGTTTCTTTGGCGGCTTTGTAGGCGCAGTAGCCCATGGCGGCGAACTGGACGCCGGTGCCGACGTTGTTCAAGAAAAAACTAATCTGTTTGTCGTCGGTGCGGCTCGGCACTTTGCCGGCGATGAGGTCGCAGATCTCCGGATACTTGGTCCAGTCGCGCGGTTTTTCCCGGCGCACGCCGGGCATGTCTTCGATGATGCCGGGCGGCTGGTAGTGCATGATGCCGCCGAACTGGGTGTGGATGGCGATGGGATGGCATTTCTCCAAGACCGCCAGATCGGTTTCAAACTCGCGGATCGAGTTGTAGTGCATGCCGGCTTCTAACCATTCCATCTTCACTACTGGGCGCGATGAATTGGTCGCGCTGCAAATGACATCGCAGCCGCGCACCGCTTCTTCGGGGCTGCCCACCGGTTCGCCGGCGCAGCCGGTTTCTTTCTCCATCTCGGCGACGAATTCTTTACGGTGTTCGGCGTTGGGGCTGAAGACTTTGACTTTTTTGATTCCCATCACCGCGGTCATGTAGCGGTAGTGCGCCTTGGCCTGGCCACCCGAGCCGATCAGCCCCAAGGTCTGGGAATCCTTGCGCGCCATCACTTTCATGCCGAGGGCGCTAGTGACGCCGACGCGGGTCTGCTGGATCAAGCCGTCGGGCATGATCGCTAACAGCTCGCCGGTCTCGGAGCTGTAGAGTTGCACCAGACCGACGAACAGACCTTTGCCGGCCAGCGGGATTTTTTCCAAGCGCACGACGCCGTGAACTTCTTGTTCTTGAACGATGTCCGAGGTGACGCGCAGGGCGAGCACGCCGTACTTGCCGACGCCGCCGTCGACGGACTTGAAACTGTAGGTCGAATTGGGCAGCGCGTGGGGCAGATAGGAGTGCGCCGTGGGCCGATTGACGGCGCGGCTGGCGGCCTGCTCGCGGTAGGATTCCTCCATGACCGCGAGACAGTCCTTTACGTTGAGCGCCTTTTGCACGTCGTCGTTGGTGAGAATGAGAGTCATGGGAAAACCTCCAATCGATGGGTCGAGAAACTTTCTAGCATAGGGCTTGGGCGGGGCATAGCCGAAGGGTCGAAATTCCCGGCGATTGCCGTCGCCGTCAAGTTTTCAACTGGAGGCCCAATCGCCGACAGCTTTGAGCTCAACGGTACGGACTTTGTCGGCTACTGGCTGGCAGCAGGTTTCGTTCGCGCGTCATTTTTGGCGTGTTTGTCCAGTTGTGGGACTCTTCGCGTTGCTGAGAGCGATGGCCATGATTGCGTAATCGATGGTGCGACAATTGCTAAAACTTCTAACCATCGTCCAGCAGATTCCATAGCCGTCCAAATAGAGAGGAAACCCATGTACCAAAGTCTCAGTGAGAATGCCTCCCAACAGTCCCATGCCGGCGAGCTTTCTTTAGTCATCGGCCCCACCGAAGTGGCCGATGTGATGGTCGGCAAGGTGGCGACCTTGAGCGCGCACCATGGCTTTGACGAAGCGGTGAGGTTGATGAACGACCGCCACTTCCGTCACTGCGTGGTGGTCGATATGCAGGGGAAGCTCTGTGGTGTGATCTCGGACCGCGATATCTTGCGCAGCATGGCGCGCAGTCCCAACTCGCGCTCCAAGTCGCTCGACCAAATCTTGACGCGCAATCCAGTGACGGTGCGGCGCAATACTTCGATCCTCGACGCGGTGTCGAAAATCCTCTCCAAGCGGATCAACTGCCTGCCGGTGGTAGAAGACGACGGCTCGGTGTGCGGCATCGTGACCTCCACCGATTTACTAAAATCCTACCAGCAGCTGCTCGAGATGGTGCACAAGCAGGCGCGTTGAGCGCGTCTTCGACCATCGCGACGGTTGATCCCATTCCAGTGCGCGCTAGATTTACCCATGGCGCGAAAAATCTCAGTCACGGTCAAAGCCAACGCGCGCCAAATCGCCGTCGAGCAGATCGCGCCAAACAATTTCACCGTCACGGTACGCGCTCCCGCGCGAGACGGCGCAGCCAATCGCGCGGTTATCGAAGCCTTGGCGGCGTACTTCGCCATTCTCAAATCCACTCTGACCATCCTGCGCGGCCAGTCGGCGCGCAAAAAGCTCGTCGAGATTCTTTGATCTCCGTTCGGCTGCGCAATGGCGTTGTGAGCTTGCGGCCAGCGCCGATTCGGCATATGAAATTGGAAAACCTCTCAAGGATCGCCGCTTGTCAAAAGCTGAAAATATCGAAGCCGTAAGTCTGCCGCTCGCCAACTGGGGGCGGCTCGCCGCCAACTGCACGGCGCATATGACCGAGCATCTGTTCAACGCCGTGGTCAGCGTCATCCTGCCTTTGATCACCGCGTCCTTGGGGCTGAGCCTGTCGCAGGCCGGTGCGCTGGCGTCGGTCCGGACTCTAATGGCCGGGGTGGCGAGTTTTCCCTCGGGATTTTTCGCCGACTTGGCGAGCCGGCGCAATTTGCTGCTCGGCGGCTGCGTCGCTGTGATCGGCTTGGCGTCACTCGGCTTGAGCCTGTCCTATAGCTTTACATTGCTCTTGGTGTTTATGGGTTTGGGCGGCTTTGGCGGCGGCTGGTTTCATCCCCAATCGTTGGCGATCCTGTCGGAGCGCTATCGCACGCAAAAAGCCTTCGCCCTGGGCGTTCATGACAGTAGCGCCAATCTCGGCGAGGTGATCGGCCCGCTGGCGATGGGCTTGATGCTCAACTTCTTCGACTGGCGCACCGCGTTGTTGTTCTGGGCGATTCCCGGACTCGTGGTTGGCGTCGCTTACGCGCTCGCCGGCTCCGAGGGCAATCTCGCCGTGCCGCGCGCGCGCGATTATCGCAAGGCGATTTTGAATGACGTGCTCAAGAACAAAACCGTCTGCGGTTTGGTGGCTGTTTCCACCTTGCGCGCCATGGGGCAGACCGCGCTGGCGTCGTTCCTGCCGTTGTATTTGGCGCTGCATTTAAAACTGCCGGCGGCGGTGGCCGGCGCCTACATGTCGATCCTGTTTCTCTGCGCCGGCATCGCGCCGGCGCTGGTCGGTTGGGTATCGGACCGCATCGGCCATCGCTATTTGATCGTGCTGTTTTCGCTCCTGAGCGTCGCCATGGTGGCGGCGATCCCACACTTGGGTTCCGGCATTGTCCTGATGGCGGGCTTGGGTCTGTTGGGCGCGCTCCTCTGGGCGCTCCGGCCGGTGATCGTCTCGGCGGCCATGTCCGAGGCGCCGCAACAGTTGTCCGGCAGTATCGTCGCGCTGATTTACGGCGCCAACATGGGTTTATCCTTCCTCGCGCCGCTCCTGGCTGGCGTGATCGCCGACAGCTACGGCTTGCCCACGGCGATCACCGCCATCGCGCTATTCCCGTTGCTCGCTTCGTTGATCTGTTTTGTTCTGCTGATTCAGCGGCGCGGGTGACGCGCCGGTGTTTCTAGTGCGGCGCAACCGCGGCCGAATCTCGGAGTATCTCTCGCAAAGGCGCTAAGCTCGCAAAGGTCGGAGTAGAGATGTTTTCCGAACTTGGCGTCTTTGCGCCTTTGCGAGATAAATATCCGGATCCGAGTGCGATCGCGGAATCACTGATTTCGGCTAATTGTTTCTATCGGCGCCGTTTACGCGCGGGCTTGCGTGTGGCTTTGCTGTCGCCGGCTTCGGCGATGGTTTCGCTGGTCTGGCCGTCGAACTTGGGTTGGACGTTGTCGCGAATCCACTTCTGATCCCACCATTCCACCGGCAGGATCGCTACGCCGTGGAGATACACGCCGAAGTGTAAATGATCGCCGCCGGCCAGGCCGGTCTCGCCGGTCTTGCCGATGGGCTGTTCTTGCTTGATTTGGTCGCCGACCTTGACGTCGATGGAGCTCAAGTGCGAGTAGAGCGTGAACAGCCCCAACCCATGGTCGATGATCACCGTGTTGCCGTAGATGCCCAGATCGCCGACGAAGGCGACCGTCCCATGGTTGGAGGCTTCCACTGGGTAATGTTTGGTGACCGACAGGTCGTAGCCTAGATGGTAGGCCTGGTCGATTTCCTCTTCCTTGTAGACATAGGTGCGCGCGTCGGCGAAGTTGGCCTCGACCTTGGAGTTGGTGAGCTGGTGGAAGGCGCCGTCCCAGAGTTTTGCCGCCGTCGACTTTTCGGTGATCGCTTTGATCTTGTCTTCGTTTTCCTTGCGCAGCGCCTTGTTCACTTTGACAAAGATATCCTTGGGCGCGCCTTGGCGCGCGCCGACATCGCTCACTAGCGGGGTGACTTTGTTGCGCAGAAAATCTTCCGAGATCTGAATAGTGCTTTTTTTGTATTTGACGTTCTTGAGTGTGTAGGCTAACTGCATTTCCTTGCTGTTGCCGGCTTTGTCGGTGGCGACTAGCATGGCGCGCTCGTCCTCGCCGACATTATAGGCGTGGGCGAAAAAGGCGATGTAATGGTCGGGCTGGCTTTTGATCTGTCCCTTGTAGCCGGGAAAGAAATACTTGCCGATTTTTATTCCGCTGGTCACGGTGTCGGCCGACGGCTTATAAACGATCATGCCAACCCCGCCAAAGTTCACGTAGCGGTCGTCGGCGATGATTTCCAAGGTCGGCGGAGTGATGTCGATGGTGAGATTTTTCTCGACCAGAGTCTGGTTGCCGCGAAAAAAATTCCACCAGGAATTGTCGCGCGCCGCGATCCGCAGGACCGCCGGCCCTTCCTTCAAGCCCTCGAGTTTCGCCGACAGCGCCACGGTGAATTTCTTTTGCAGCACCAACTCACTGTATTGCTCGCTGGCCAGCGGGTAGTCTTTGCCGCCGGAATTGAGTACGGCGGAAAACGAGTTCAACCCGCTGCCTTGCTCGGTGATTTCGATCTGCAATGGTCCCAGGCCGAGAGTCTCGCTGTCGGGGGTGATCTTGATCTGCGGCTTATGCCATTCGAAGCGCGGCACGGCAAAATAACCGCCGGCCATGACCATGGCGGCGAGCAAAAAGTAGATCACGCCTCGCCCTGGGACGAAGCTCCTCTTGGGTCTGCCAAATTCGAGTGCGCTCATGTTTGGTTTGGAAAAAAATCGACAGGCTACGAAATTGTCTGATCAAGATAAACGCCGTCCGTCGTGATGTCAATCAAAAGGACGGCGATTGCGGTGAATCTCGATTCGCTAAGACGGACGAAGAGATTTCTCCCTGTGGTCGAAATGACAGAAGGTCACGCGGGATGACGGTTCTTCGCATGGGCGAGAATTGTTTTTGCAGTACGCGCGATCTAGTAGGGTGTTGAAAAAGTCCTCGGAGTCCTTCGACGGGGCTCAGGACGAACGGATCTGATATTAAAATTGTTGAGACAAATTCGTTCATGCTGAGCCCTTCGACCTGGCTCCGGACAGTCTTGTCGAAGCATGTTCTATCATCTTTCAGCGGCCGGCTACAGCATGCCCTTATCGTTGAAGCTAAAATAGCGGTCATGGCCGATGACGACATGGTCGAGCACGCGCACGCCCATGACCTCGCCGACCTCCTTCAAGCGTTTGGTGATGTCGATGTCCTCGGCGCTCGGCGCCGGATCGCCGCTCGGATGGTTGTGCACGAAGATCACTCCGGCGGCGGACTCGCGGATGACTGGATTATAGACTTCGCGCGGATGGACCAAGGACGCGGTGAGCGATCCTTCGGAAATTTTGACTTCGCGTATTTTGCGATTCTTGTTGTCGAGCAGGACGACGAGGAAAGATTCCCGCTTCTCGCGCCCGAGCGTTTCGCGAAAGTGGTGAAACACGTCTTCGGCGGAGTGGAGCGGCTGGCCGGTCTCCCATTTCTCGCTGCCGATGCGCTTGCCGATCTCCAGGCAGGCTTTGACCTGGGCGGCTTTGGCAGGTCCAATGCCTTTGATCGCGCACAGCTCGCTTGGCGCCGCTTCATCGATGCCTTTGAGCCCGCCAAATTGCTGGAGCAGGAGCCGTGCGTGGTCGACGGCGCTCTGGCCGCTGGCGGCGTCACCGGTGCGCAGGATGATGGCCAGGAGTTCGGTCTCGCTCAGCGCTGGCGCGCCCCTGGCGAGCAATTTTTCCCGTGGCCGGTCGGCCTCGGGCCATTCTTTGATGGTGTACGATGAAACCATGAACACCTCGCTTCGAAGTGCCTCGTCTACCACAGTCGCTCCCCGGGCTCAAAGGGAAAGTGCTGGCGGCGAGAGGTCCGGTCGGGTTCGGATGGTTGGCCGCAAAGAACGCAAAGGACTCAAAATGGGGAATGTATTCGTGCCACGGAAGTCGCGACCAATATCACGATCCCTGGTTGCGCTTCGCGCGCTTTGCGTATCGGAGTCGGATATACCTCTCGCCAAGGCGCAAAGGCGCCAAGTTCGGAGAAGATGAAGATAAGCTTGAAATCATTGCCAAGGTTTTGCGATCCGATTCTCCGACCTTTGCGGCTTGGCGCTCCTTCGACTTCGCTCAGGACATGCTTTGCGGGAGATATTCCGAGATGGGCGGTGCTGGCGGACTATTTATACTCGCGGCGATTGCGCCTAGAATCGGCGCCATGGCATCCGCTTTAGATATTCTCGTCACCGGCGGCACCGGCTACATCGGCCAGCATCTTATTCCATTGCTCCTCGCGCGCGGCCACCGGGTGCGGGTGTTGGCGCGGGCGCAGTCGCTGGGCCGGGTGCCGAGCGGCGCCGCTGGCGTGGTCGGCGATGCGCTCGATGGCGCTTCCATCGGCGCGGCGCTGCGGCCGGGAGAAACCGTGATTCATTTGGTTGGCACGCCCCATCCGAGTCCGAGCAAAGCCGATCAGTTCGAGAAAATCGATTTGGTCTCGATCCGTGAGACGGTCAACGCGGCGCGTGAGATCGGCATCGCTCATCTGGTTTACGTCAGCGTCGCCCAGCCGGCGCCGGTTATGCAGGATTATCTCTATGTGCGCATGTTGGGCGAGAAGCTGATTCGCGAGGCCGGCCTCACCGCGAGTATTCTCCGTCCCTGGTACGTCCTCGGCCCCGGCCACTGGTGGCCGAAGCTGATCCGGCCGCTCTACAAACTCGCCGACCTGATTCCATCGCTGCGGCCCATGGTCGAGCGTTTGGGGTTGCTCAATATCGAGCAGATGGTGATGGCGATGGCCCACGCCGTGGAAAATCCGCCGGCAAATGGCGATCGGCGCATTTACGATGTGCCGGCGATCCGGCGGGCGCGGCTGTGACTTGCATATATCCCGCTACCCCCCCTTTTTCAAAGGGGGAAGCCCGGCGCGGCTTTAGGAAGGTTGCCATGGCCGCCCAAAATTTATTCGCCAATCTGCCACGCGGCAAAGTCGGCGAGGAGTTCTCGACGCTGTTCGAAAACGTCGGCGTCAAGATCGAGCGCATCGTTTCGCATTCAACTCCAAGCCCCGACGGCTTCTGGTACGATCAGGAAGATGACGAGTGGGTGGTGGTTCTACGCGGCGCGGCGACGTTAGAGTTCGCCGGCGGCGAGCTAATCGAGATGGGTGAAGGCGACTTCTTGACGATTCTGCGGCATGTGAAGCATCGGGTGACGCGGACGAGCGCGGAGACGATTTGGTTGGCGGTGCATGTGAATTGAAGCAAAGCGCTCTCAGAATTGTCGGCAAATAGGAGCAATGCATCGAGTGCTGCGCCGCTGCTGGTCCGTCAAATTGACAGGTCGCGGTTTGTTTCCTAAACTGTGGATATCGTTGGAAGCTTAAACGGTCTAACCTAGGAGATCCGAATGTCACTGGTCAAAGTTAAGGATAAGTTTCAAGTAACCCTGCCGGCAGCGCTTCGAGCCAAAGCCGGAGTTTCCGTTGGCGATATTCTAGAGGTGAAGTGCCTAGGAAATAAGATCACCATGACGCCAAGGAGTGTCGTCGATCGCGAGATCGCCATTGCGCTCAAGGAGATCGATCAAGGCCGGACCTACGGACCCTTCAATACCGCGAAGGATTTGGTTCGATCGCTGAACGCTGAATCGCGCAAGCTCAAGAAAAAATCCGCCTGATGCGTCTCGACTACTCACCGCAGTTTCTACGGAGCTGGGAGAACGCTCCGGCGCCGGTCCAAAAACGATTTGAAAAACAAGCCGCCTATTTGCTTGAAAATCTACGCCACCCTTCGCTCCGCGCGAAAAAATACGACGAAGCCCGCGATATTTGGCAAGCGCGCGTCGACGGCTCTTGGCGCTTCTACTTTCAGATCAGAGGCGACACTTACTATCTGCTGAATATCATACCGCACCCGAAATGAGTGGCGACTTAGAGTGGAGGATAAAGATAAAGGGCCTATAAATACAAAGCCCCGCTCCAAAGCGGGGCTTTGTATTTAGGACGCCTGATCTATCGCGATTTGTTCATTGAGTACACATGCTTCTTTCCCCTAGAGTTTTTTGGTTCAGTCATTTCATTAATAACTGAGGGAAAGCGGCGGCGAAACAACCGGTACACTGAACGTGTGGGCCACGGTAGGTTGCGTCATCTGTACACCGGTGCTTATCTGGCCGCCGTATATCGAGACTCGCATCTCTGCCGCCGGTGCCTTCCTTGCTGGCGATCTGAAAGCTGGCGCCGGAGGTTTGCTGGATCGCCAGGCCGAAGTTCAAGCTTGGATTGTCGAGCCAGTACTGTACGATGCTGGTGATATCGAGGGTGACATAGTCTTGCTTCTCGGTGGTGACTACCGCACCGGACGCCGATGGTAGGGCGATGGTAGGGCGCAGTTGATGCCGGGAATGGTGTTTTGCGTGATCGTGGCTTCGGTCCAAGTGCTGGTTACCTGGCAGACTTGGAAACTACCGCCGGCGCTGACCGCGCTCAGATAAATTTTTAGCGTCGCCTTCTCAACCTCGGCGCTGACCACCCCGGCGGGGAGGTCGGCCAAGTCAAAGCGCAAAAAGCCCTTTTCGATGCTCGACACGTTGACCGTGGCGGCCGCGTCGAAATTGTTGTTCGGTTTACTGGTTGACGTGTGACTGTCGTTGGTGAGCGTCGCCCCGGCCGCGTGCCCGGCGCTGGGGGCGAGGAACAAGAGCGCCAGTAGCGCTCCGCGCCAATTCCTAGTGAGCCTGGTTGCTTGGGTTTGCATTGATGTGTCCTCCTCCGCTGTTTGTGGGTTTATCGTCCAGCCTAAATTCTGGGATGGTCGAATATCACAAGTCCGGGGGGGCAAGCGACTTGCAAAAGCCTGACAGGATGGCGTGATCGTGGAATTGACGAGCTACCGCGGCCTCGGCCGCACCCAAGATTTTCCCAAGAGGCTATAAAAGATCCCCGACAGAAAAAACATCGCGACCAAGCCCCAGAGCATGGGCTCGTAGGTCTGGTAGCGATCCCAGATCGCGCCGGTGATGACCGGGCCGGCGACGCTGCCCCAGACATAAAACATGCTCATGTAGCCGCGAATCTTGGCGAAGTGTTTGCGGCCGAAGATGTCGCCGACCATGGCCCAGGCGACTGGGTAGGTGGATTCCACCGTGGTGAAGAGCAGCGTGAACAGCAGTAGCGGCGCCATCGACGTGCCGAAGATCGGCAGCAGGATCGAGCCGCCGGCGATAAATAGGATCGCCGAGATCATCCGCGGCTTGTTCATCGAGTCGGCGAGCCAGCCGATTAAAACCGTCGACGTGAAACCGAGAAAGGCGAAGGCGCTCAAGAGCAACGTCGCTTGCTGCGGGCTCATGCCTTTCCAGATCATCATCGGGATGAAGTGCGTGGAGATCGCGTGGTAGGACGCGTTGCGCACGGCGGCGCCGAACACCAGCGCCCAAAAGGCAAACGAGCGCATCGCTTGGCGCGGCGTGATCTCGATTTCGCTAATCGCCTCAGCCGAGGTGGTGCGATCGTGAAACGCTTGCTGAGTCTCGCCGTCGGGCAAAAGTCCCATGCTCTCGGGCGAACGGCGAATGGTGAGGCAGAGCGGGATGCCAAAAACTAGAAACGAAACTCCGGCAAACGCCGCGCCCCAGCGCCATCCCCAGCTATGGACGATCATGCTCAAGATCGGCGCGATCAAGACCCCGCCGAGACCGTAGGCGGCGCTGTTGACGGTCATGGCGCGGGCGCGCAGCCGGATGAACCAGGTGTTGATCAGCGTCATCGGCGCGTGCATGAAGCCGCCCGAGTGCGTGAGCGAGATCAACACGGTGTAGACCAGGACAAAGCTCCAATAGTTTTGGATTTGCGAAAGCAGCAGATAGCCGACGCCCATCATGATCACGGTGGCGAGCATCACCGGCCGCGGCCCGTAGCGGTCGAGCAGATGGCCGACGATAGGTCCCTCAATGGCGCCCTCGGCGCGGGCCAAGGAAAACGCGAAGGAAGTCGCCGTGCGACTGAGATTTAACTCCTGGCTGAGCGGCAAGAAAAAAACCGTGAAGCCATAACTATGCAGCCCAGCGCCCAACAAACGCACCGCCGCCGACGCGCCGACCATATGCCAGCCGTAGAATAGACCGGAAAACTTTTTCAACATTATTCTTTATCGATGAATTTAGGCGGGAAGTGAGCAAATGGATAATGGATAATTGACAATGGATAATGTCGGACCGAAAATCCGATTCCGAAAATTATCCATTATCCATTTTCAATTATCCATTGTTATTCCGCTTCGCCGTTCTCCGCGGCTTTGAGGCGGCGCTGGCGCACGGCGTCGGCGAAGGTGTCGATCAAGGCGCGGCTGTCTTCCCAGCCGACGCAGGCGTCGGTGATGCTCTGGCCGTAGACCAGCGCTTTACCGGGGAGGAGATCTTGGCGGCCGGCTTTGAGGTGGCTTTCGATCATGACGCCGAAGATACGCGGATCGCCGGCGGCGATCTGTGCGGCGACATCGCGGCCGACGCCGACCTGCTTGGCCGGCTCCTTGCCGCTGTTGCCATGGCTGCAATCGATCATGATGCGCGCGGCGATGCCGGACTCGGCCAGGCTTTTGGCCGCGGTGTCGACGTTGGCGGCGTCGTAGTTGGGCACTTTGCCGCCGCGCAAAATGACGTGGCAGTCTTCGTTGCCGAGAGTAGAAACGATGGCCGAATGGCCGTCCTTGGTTACGGAGAGAAAATGATGCGGCGCCTGGGCGGCGCGGATGGCGTCCAGGGCGATGCGCACGTTGCCGTCGGTGCCGTTTTTGAAACCGACCGGACAGGACAATCCGGAAGCGAGCTCGCGGTGCACCTGGCTTTCGGTGGTGCGCGCGCCGATGGCGCCCCAGGAGACTAGATCGGCGGTGTACTGCGGCGTGATCATGTCGAGGAATTCGCAGCCGGCGGGCATGCCCGACTCGTTCAACTCGCGCAGCAACTGCCGGCCGATGCGCAGGCCTTCGTTGATTTGAAAACTGCCGTCGAGGTTGGGATCGTTGATCAGGCCTTTCCAGCCCACGGTGGTACGCGGCTTTTCGAAATAGACGCGCATGACGATCAATAGATCGGCGGAAGAGCGCTCCTTGGCTTCCTTCAAGCGCGCGGCGTATTCTTTGGCCGCTTTGACGTCGTGGATCGAGCAGGGGCCCATGATTACCAGCAAGCGGTCGTCGGCGCCGTGCAATATTCTATGAATATCGCGGCGCGCTTCGAACACGGTCTGGGCAGCCTTTTCGCCGATGGGAAAATCGTCGAGCAGGCGGGCCGGTGGCTGTAACTCTTTGATCTCTTTAATTCTCAGGTCGTCGGTTTGATAGGTCATGTCAATTCTTTTCGCGTTTCGATGCGCCGATTATAGACGATCCTTGGCGGAAATCTATCGGGGTAAACCGGCGTGGCCGCGGGCTATTTTTCCAGGGTTTCGCGGGCGACCCAGCCGAGCAAGAGTGCTGCGACGATCAAGAGCGGCGCGTAGGCGAGAAACGGCACGCCGGGATTGAACTTGTCGGCGAGCAAGCCGCCGAAGAGCGGCGCACTGACGCCGCCGATCTCGGCCATAGTGCGACGCAAGGCCTGCAAACGGCCGCGGGCGTGCACCGGGACGACGTCGAAGGTGGATGTGGCCAGCGAACCGAGGGATAGGCCGTTGGCGACGCCGAGAAAAGACAGCAAGATCGCCAGCTGAAGAAACGAGTCGGCGAAGGGGATGAGCAAAAACGCGATGGCCGGTATTCCCGTGCTCGGCACGGTGGCCCACTTGCGGCCGACTTTGTCGATGACGAAGCCGGCCGGCAGGATCATGATGAAAACCGACAGGCCGGAGATGGTAAACAAGAGACCGATCTCCTTGGGCGACATGTGCAGCATGCCGCTGGCGAAGATCGGCACGATGCTCTGGGTGGTGACGCGATGGGCGAAGCTCGTGAAGGTGGCGAGCACCAGCACGATGTAGGTGGCGCGCAACTCGGGGCTAATCTCGTAATATAAATCTCTGATGCTGCGCAGACGAGCGGCGATGGCGGCGAAGTTCCAGCCAGTTCTCGTTGTGCTCTTAGTGGTTGCTGGCGCCGGATGCTGGCGCGCTTCGATTTTCCAGCCGATCAGCGTCGACAGGCCGGCGCAGCCGGCGTAGGCCAAGAACACCGCGCGAAAGCCGATATGTTCGGTAAGTAGGCCGCCGATGAGCGGGCCGAAGGCGAGGCCAAGATAATTGATGCCGTGAAAGCCGCTGAGCACCCGGCCGCGCTGGTCGGCGCGCACCAGATCGACGCCGGCGACTTCCCGGGCGATCACCCAGATGCTGTCGGCGATGCCGATGAAAAATACCGGGATCAAAATAAGCGTGAACCAGGGCATGAGCGCGGCGAGGATCGCCGAGGCGCAAGCGATGAGCGGTCCGGCGATGAGCGCGGCGCGGGCGCCGAAGCGGTCGAGGACCAAACCGCTAATCGGCATGCCGGCGAAGCGGCCCACCGACAGCGCGGTGATCAACTGCGCCGCGGTGCCCGGCGTGATGGCAAAATGTTTGGCCAGCACCGGGATCGTCGGCACCACCATGGCCCACATGCCGGCCATCAGCGTGCTGGTGTAGAGCGTGATCAGGCTACGGCTGGTGGGAGTGAGCGGCATGGGTGTCGTTACAAAGATGCTGGGACTAGGAATTGTCTCTCGCAAAGGCGCAAAGGCGCAAAGTTCTGAGGGGGAAGATAAATCTTCTTACGAATTTTCTTCACTTGAATTTTTCCGACCTTTGCGAGCTTTGCGCTTTTGCGAGAGATAATCCGAATTCCCTCTCAGCGCGCCCTACCGGTGGCGCGTTGCCAGGAATTGCTCAGGCTCGCGAAGAAGATGCCGGCGCTGGCAAAGACCCCAATGAGCGCCCAGAGAAGCGGCTGATAGGTGTGCCACTGGTCCCATACCGCGCCGGCCAACACCGGTCCCAAGACGCCGCCCCAGGTGTAAAACAGTCCCATGTAACCGCGAATCTTGGCGAAGTGTTTGCGGCCGAACAGATCGCCGGCGATGGCCCAGCCGACGGTGTAGGTCGCCTCGACGCCGGCGAATAGCATGGTGAACAGCGCCATCAGCCAAAAGGAGCTGGTGTAAAGCGGCAATAACATGGCGAGCGCGGCGCTAAACAAAATCAGCGCGCAGAGCCGCGGCTTGTGCGCGTGGTCGGCGTACCAGCCAAAGATCAGCGTCGAGGCCATGCCGAGAAAGGCGAAGGCGCTGAGTAGCCAGGCGGCTTCGGATTGGCTCAAGCCTTTCCAAACCATCAGCGGAATGAAATGCACCGACACCGCGTGATAGGAGGCGTTGCGCACGCCGTTGGCGAGCACTGAGCCCCAGAAGGCAAATGACCGTAACGCTTGCGCCAGGGTGACTTCGGTTTCGGCGAACACGGGTTGGCTGCTGTCCGCGACATCCGGCGGCGCGTCGCCGTCGGGCAGGAGTCCCATGCTTTCGGGCGAGCGCCGGATGGTTAAACAAATCGGGATGCCGACGACCAAGAAAGTTATCCCAGCCACCGCCGCGCCCCAGCGCCAACCCCAGGCTTGGACGATTAGACTTAGCAGCGGCGCGATCACCACGCCGCCGAGGCCGAAGGCTGCGCTGTTCAATGTGATCGCGCGGGCGCGCTGGCGGATGAACCAGGTGTTGACCAAGATCATCGGCGCGTGCATGAAGCCGCCGGCGTGGACCAAGGATATGACGCCGAGATAGACGATGAGAAAGCTCGCGTAGCTGTCGACCTGCGAAAGGATCAAATAACCGACGCCCATCAGTAGCGCCGCCGCAATCATGATCGGCTTGGCGCCGTAGCGGTCGAGCAAGTGACCGACGATGGGCCCTTCGATGGCGCCCTCGGCGCGGGCCAAGGAAAACGCCAGCGAGGTTGCGGTGCGATTGATGTTCAGATCTTGGCTGAGTGGCAAAAAGAAAACCGTGAAACCGAAACTGTGGAGTCCGGCACCGAGCACGCGTAGCGCCGAGGCGGCGCCGACCATGCGCCAGCCGTAGTAGAAGTTACTCGGCAGCTTAAACAAGGCACGGCTTTCTAGTCATCGCGGCAAGCTGAACAAGTTGCGCTGGGCGCGGAATTAAAACTCGGCGTTGCCCGGCGTGCGCGGGAAGGGGATGACGTCGCGAATATTTTTTAGCCCGGTCAAATACATCATCATCCGTTCGAGTCCCAAGCCGAAGCCGGCGTGGGGCACCGAGCCGTAGCGGCGCAGGTCGAGATACCACCAGTAAGGTTTTTCGTCCAAGCCGCTGTCGTGCAGTCTCTGAGTCAGCACATCATGGCGCTCTTCGCGCTGACTCCCTCCAATAATTTCGCCCACCCGCGGCACCAGCACGTCCATGGCGCGGACGGTTTTGCCGTCGTCGTTGACGCGCATGTAAAAGGCTTTGATGTCTTTCGGATAGTCGGTGACGATCACCGGTTTTTTGAAAATCTCTTCGGAGAGAAAGCGCTCATGCTCGGTCTGCAAGTCGCAGCCCCAGGTGACGGGGAACTCCCAAGTCTTGCCTGACTTTTGCAATTCCGAAACCGCGTCGGTGTAGGTGATATGGCCGAAGTCCGACTGGGCGACATGTTCGAGAGTCGCCAACACCGACTTCTCGATGAACTGGTTGAAGAATTCCAGATCCTCGCGGCAATGTTCGAGCACGTAGCGAATCGTGTATTTCAAAAAATCTTCGGCCAGCCGCATGTTGTCTTCGATCTCGTAAAAAGCCATCTCAGGCTCGACCATCCAGAACTCGGCCAGGTGGCGCGGCGTGTTGCTGTTCTCGGCGCGGAAGGTCGGGCCGAAGGTGTAGACTTTGGAAAACGCCAGGGCGAAGATTTCGCCTTCGAGCTGGCCGCTGACGGTGAGGAACGCCGGCTTGCCGAAGAAATCTTTTTGCCAATCGATCTTGCCGTCGTCGGTGCGCGGTGGCTGGTGCATGTTCAAGGTCGACACGGCGAACATCTGGCCGGCGCCTTCGCAGTCCGATGTGGTGACGATGGGCGTGTGCACATAGATGAACTCGCGCTCCTGAAAAAACATATGGATCGCGTGGGTCAGCGCGTTGCGCAAACGAAAGGCCGCGCCGAAGGTGTTGCTACGAACTCTGAGGTGCGAAATCTCGCGGAGAAACTCTAAGGTGTGGCCTTTTTTCTGCAACGGGTAGGTCTGCGGATCGGCGCCGCCGTAGATGTGAATGGTCGCGACCTTCAGCTCCACCGCTTGTCCCTTGGCCGGCGACTCGACCAAGGTGCCGGTGGCCGCTAAGCTGCTGCCGGTGGTGATCTGTTTGAGGGTCTCGTCGGGGATCGTGCCGGCGTCGACCACCAGTTGCATGCTCTTGAAGCGCGAACCGTCGTTGAGCTCGATGAAGGTGACGCCCTTGGAATCGCGCCGCGAGCGCACCCAACCGCGTAGCGTGAGTTCGCTGCCGACCGGAGCGCTGAACGCCGCTTTGACCGAGAGGAAATTTGCCGTCATAGGGGTCAAGTAACGGCAATTGGCCGAGGATGTCAACCGGGAATTGGCGGCGTGCGGATCGTGGAAAGAAGAAGAGGAAGATTACTTACCACAGAGGGCACAGAGATCACAGAGGTTCGGAAAAAAGTTTCTCTGTGGTCTCTGTGAGCTCTGTGGTGAAAACAATTCTTCTCTTCTCTACATCAAACGATCCCTCGCGTCGGCTTCGCCGCGCTGGGGAACAGACCATGCTTGTCGAGGAACTCGATCATTAGGCGGTTGAACAGCCAGGGCTGTTCCAACTGGCAGGCGTGGCCGGCGCCGGGCAACACTTTTAATTCGCAGTTGGGCACGCGGGCTTGCAGCGCGAAGGAACTCGGATGGCTGCCGTCTTCGCTGCCGGTGAGGATGATCATCGGGCAGGCGATGCGCTCGTGATGGCCTTCGGGATAGGGCTGGGCCAGCGCGCGGAACTGGTGGATAATCGTTGCCGCGTCCGAGCTGTCGTTGCGCTCGCTGAACATATTGGCAAAGAAGTGCGCCATCGGCGTTATCCGAAACGCCGCGCTCATGTCTTCAAATGTATAACGCCAACGGTAACCGATGCCCTCGGCGCTGTAATTATCGATGCGTTTCTTGGTGAATTCCTTGGTCGGGTTGTAGCCGGTGCCGCACAGCACCAGCGCGGAAGTTTTATCCGGCCGTTGGTGAAACATGAACGGCGCGATGGATGATCCGACGGAACAGCCGGCCAAAACCGCTTTCTCCCCCGGTGCGATTTCGTCGACGGCTTCCCAGCAGGCCTGCGCCATGTCGTCCATGGTCAGGCCGGCGTCGGCCTTGGGCGAACGGCCGTAGCCGGGGATGTCGATGGCGATGCAGCGGTACCAAGTCGACAGCTGCGCCATCTGATAAATCCAGCAGGACTGGTCCATGGGATTGGGATGGATAAACGCGATCACCGGGCCGGTGCGACCCATGCGTTCGTAATACAGTGGGCCGTGAATGTGTTGGGCCATTTTAAAATTCCCGTCTTGGTTTCGAGTTGATCGGAGGAACCAGAAACATTTTGTCGCTTACAGGTTAAACGGATTATCCTTGCCCAAACCTTTCATCAAATCCGGCTGGTCGGCTTTGCCAATGGATTGGGCGAGTTCGAGTAAATAATCTTCCTGCTCGATGGCTTCGTAGCGCGCCATGGAATCGTTCGCCGATAGCGGCTTGCCGCCGATGAAGTGAAACGAGTGGCAATCCCAATCGTAAAACTCATCGCCGCGGCTGCAGATCTCTTTCCAGCGGATGCCCACTGGGCTGCGGTGTAGGCCGGTGCGCGCCGGCAGCGCTTCTTGTTCGGCGATGGTGAGATTGAGATCGGCTTTGTAAGCTTTCTCTTCGGGGATGCCGTCCCACATCTTTCGGTAGCTCGGCAAAAATTCTTCTTGGCGCACGGTGAGCGCGGTGTGCATGTCCCACCAGGTGCCATGGCCGGAGCAGCGTTCGTCGACCTGGTCGACCCGTTTGTAAATCAGCCGGCCGCCGGCGCGCAGGCGCAGCACCAGAGTGCCTTCGGCGGTCTTGGAGTCTTGCTCGGCTTCGATGCCGCAATATTTGGCGAAGAAGGCGGCATTTTTCTGTAGATCGCGCGCGCCGAAGACCGCGTGGCTGATGCGGCCGACACTTTCTTCCGTGGCGATGTCCATGGCACCCTCTGGCATTTGCACCGGCGCCCAGAACTCGTACTGGTTGCCGTCTGGATCGGCGAAGTAAATTACCGTGCCCTCGTCGCCGTCAGCGGCGGTTCTGATCGCGTCGGTGTGGAGAACTTTGTGGCGGTCGAGGCGGCGCAAATGTTTGTCGATGTCTTCCGGGCGGATGTAAAAGCCGCAGCGCGGCAGGTCTTTGCCCAGCTCCTTCGCCGGCGGATAAAACTCCGGCTGAAGGAATGCGCCGATGCGGCAGGAGCCGCCTTCCCACCAGAGAAAGCTGGTAATTTTGATGTTGCGCTTGCGCGCAGCGGTGGTGAGTCCAATGATCGGCTGGCGGGCGATGCCGGTGGAGTTCACCGCCCAGTCGACCCAGGCGCTCATGTTGTTGGTGCCGACGACAAAGTGATCGATCCAGTGGACCGCGCCGCGGGGTTCAGTGTTCATCGGAAAAGTCCTCCTGAGGTTCAAAACGTTCAAGCCGTTCAAATCGCTCAACCCCCCTCCTTGATCCTCCCCCGCGCTCGCGGGGGAGGAAAGAGGTGGGGGAGCTTCAGTTGCACCAAAGCGATTTCTTGTTGCGAGCGGTACCAAAGGGGCCGCGAGGTGTCAAGGCGGATTTCGCTCGGTCAGTAAATCCCCAGCGCCAAGCCGGCGGCGATGGTGGCGCCGATCTCTTCGCAGCGCTGGAGATCGAACTCGCCGATCTGTTTTTTCGCGAGGATTTCGTCCGGCGTCTGCGCGTAGGTGCAGACAATGACCGGTTCGGCGACCGGCTTCAGACGCCAGCCGGTGGCGATGCGGTGGATCTGCCGGGCGGCATTTTCGCCGTCGCTGCCGGCGCAGATCAGCGTCGCGTAGGGGCGGCCGACTATTCTATCGAGCGCGGCATAGTAAGTGCGGTCGAAAAAATCTTTCATGATGCCCGACATCATGGCCAAATTTTCCGGCGTGGCGAAGATGTAGCCGTCGGCTTGGAGCAGTTCGGTAGGACCCGCTTCGCCGGCGTGGATCAAATTCACCGCTACGTCCGGTTCGCTCTGGGCGCCACTGGCGGCGGCCTGGGCCATTTGAAAGGTGCCGCTGGTCATGGAGTGAAAGACGATCAGAAGCTTTTTCATTTGGGGAAATTTAACCACAGAGGACACAGAGATCACAGAGGGAAGAATCGGATTCGGAAGAATGGCCGCAAAGAACGCAAAGGACACAAAGGGGAATCGGATTCGTCGGGGGGGGCGGTAGGCTGCGCCTTCAGGAAAGGCGCGCGACGAGATCGTCGATGAAGCCTTCGTCGTCGAGTTCCTTGAGCCAGTGCAGGTCCCAGAGCGTTAGCGGGTTCTCTACCGTCGGGCCGTATTCTTGGGCGGCGATCTCGTCGGTGTTTAGGATCGCTTCGATGGTCGGGTAGGGCTTGATCTGCAATAGTTCGGCGATGGAGTCGACTTGGCGGCGCAGTTCGGCCGGGTCGGCGATCTTCATCAAGCGCATCGGTTCCTGGGCGATGATCGCCATCGCTTCATCGCGGCGGTAGATCAACAGCGCCAGGGCGTGGATCACGGCCTTCAAATATTCCTTCATGAGCGGCGAATTGTTGCGGCCGAACTCGGCGTTGCAGGCTTGGGCGAACAGGCTGACGATTTCGGCTTCTTCGGCGGGAAAGGTTTTCAGTCCGGCTGCGAGGGCGGCGGGCAGATAGATCGGCGCCATGAAGCAGGCGGCGCATTCGCCGCTGACCACTTTGCGCCACTGTTGCCAGCGGCCGACTTCTTTGTCAGGCACGATGATCGGCGTGACCGATTTCTCCAGGCCGACTTTGCGCAGCCACAAAGTGATGCGATGCGGCCGGCCGAGATCGCGCACCGCCATCGACTTGCCTTTGAGATCGCCCAGAGAATTTACCGATTGTGGCACGACCAGTTTTAAACCGCGCTGGATCTGCGGTGCGCAGAAGAGCGTCGACTTTTTGCCCTTGGCGGCTTCGCTGTGGAGATATTCGACATGCTCGATGATCACGTCGCAGCTGCCATCGAACAGCGCCGCTTCGAAGGCAGCTTGTTCCTCGATGTGGACGATTTCGACCTGGACGCCGTAGTGGCGCTCAGCCATCGCCTTGATGCAGTAGATCACCGGCGTACGGTCGTGATCGCGGTAGGCGAGGCGGATGGTGCGCATGGCTAGTTAGTGCCTGACAGAAAACCCCGTTTTTTTAGAACCCGGCCTGCTAATTTTTGAGCGCAACACGCGGGTTTCGTGTTTTCATGTGCGAACGGCAAAGTTTTGGAGTTATTGCGAATCCCCACACGCGTTGCGTCAACTTCTGGA